>JASGEU010000063.1:0-10462 GCA_047606065.1 Mobilitalea sp. | reverse complement strand
GACATTATACTCGCGCCGAACGAAGAGAGTGCGCATAACTGGCACAAAGTGCCAATATCATGTGGTTTGTACATGATAATGTCGATAGACATTATACTCGCGCCGAACGAAGAGAGTGCGCATAACTGGCACAAAGTGCCAATATCATGTGGTTTATACATGATAATGTCGATAGACATTATACTAGATCATACCAAAGGAGCAGCACTATGCATCGTTTTTATGTAGACCCGTCTCAAATTGAAGAGGATTTAATTACAGTTATTGGTTCTGATGTAAACCACATCAAGAATGTTCTTCGGATGAGACAGGGAGATGAAATAATAATTTGTAATGGACAAGGAAAAGATTGTTATTGTATAATTAAAAAGGTGTCAGAGGCTGAAGTTACGGCACAGATCATAGAACAGCGAGAAGCAAACACTGAATTGAAAACAAGAATTACTTTGTTTCAGGGAATACCTAAAAAGGATAAGATGGAGCTGATTATTCAAAAGGCAGTGGAGCTTGGTATACATGAGATTGTTCCGGTTATGACAAAACGTGTAGTTGTTAAGCTTGAGGATGCAAAGAAGGAAGCGAAAAAGCTTGAGAGATGGCAGGCGATTGCCGAGGAGGCAGCCAAGCAATCCAAAAGAGGAATGATTCCACAGATTAAGCCGGTTCAGAGTTACAAAGAAGCGTTAAATAACGCTGCAAAACTTGATTTTGCAATTTTACCATATGAAAATGCAAAGGGTATGCAGCACACAAGAGACATCATGAATAATTTAAAGCAGCATCAGACCATCGGTGTATTTATTGGGCCGGAGGGTGGCTTTGAGGATACCGAAGTCGAAGCAGCCTTACAGCAAGAAATACTTCCAATTACCTTGGGGAAGAGAATACTAAGAACAGAGACAGCTGGATTATGTGTACTTTCTATGATGGTACTTATGTTAGAAGAATAAAAAAAGAAACATCATTTCTGTTTTTTAAAATGTTATACAGGAGGTGGAATGGTGGAGATACAACTTTGGAGAGAAATTCTTGATCCATATTCCTTAGCAGTTGACGAGTTAATTACAAAATTTGAACATATTATTGATGAATATAGGCATGTAGGTGCTTATTCACCAATTGAACAAGTAACAGGACGAGTTAAGACCATATCAAGTATTTTGCAAAAGGCACAGAAAAAAGAAATTGACTTGATGAACTTTGAAAAGGAAATTGACGATATAGCAGGAATACGAATTATATGTCAGTTTGTAGAAGATATTTATAAAGTAGTGGATATCATTAGAAATAGATCTGATATGAGTATTGTTAATGAGAAAAACTACGTTAATAATGCAAAGAAGAGCGGTTATCGCTCCTATCACCTGATTGTCACCTATGCAGTTGAAACCCTGAAGGGAAAGAAAGAACTTCAGGTAGAAATTCAGATTAGAACCATGGCGATGAATTTCTGGGCAACCATTGAGCATTCCCTTCAATACAAATATAAAAAGAATATGCCCGAGCATATTCGTCAAAGACTTTCTGCAGCAGCAGAGGCTATTCTTATTCTAGACCATGAAATGTCTGTTGTTCGTGATGAGATTATGGATGCACAAAATTCCTTTACTATTAAAGCAAATATTGTTGCTGATATACTGACCAACATTCAAAATCTATATAAAGTAGCAAATAAGCAGGAAGTAATTAAAATTCAAGACGAGTTTTTCCGTATTTATCAGGAGGGAGATCAGGAGGAATTGGCTAGATTTAGTCACCAGCTTGATTTGGTATCAGCAAGATATCGTGCTCAGAGCTTACGATAATCGGATACCATCGTCGGATAAATTAAACGGAGTGAGAAGATGAATTTACCTAAATTATTTGAGGACAGAATGAAAGAACTTTTGGGAGAGGAGTACGAGGAGTACTTAACCTGTTATTCCAAGCCACATTTTGGTGGCTTGCGTTTAAATACCCTCAAATCTACCCCGAAAGAGTTCGGGCAGATCTGTCCTTTTTCCATAAAACCTATTCCCTGGGTGAAAAATGGATATTATTATGATACCAATGAACAACCTGCAAAGCATCCCTATTATTATGCAGGATTATATTATATTCAGGAACCAAGTGCTATGACTCCGGCTAGCCTGCTCCCGGTGAAACCAGGTGACAGGGTACTGGATGTCTGTGCGGCACCAGGTGGAAAGAGTACAGAATTAGGAGCAAGACTAGAGGGAAAAGGTGTTTTAGTCACCAATGATATTAGTAATTCCAGAGCAAAAGCTCTACTTAAGAATATAGAACTTTTTGGAATCCGTAATTCCTTAATATTATCAGAAGCACCCAATAAGCTTGTGGATTATTTCCCAGAATATTTTGATAAAATTCTAATTGATGCTCCTTGCTCTGGCGAAGGTATGTTTCGAAAGAGTCCTGCAATTATGAAAAATTGGGAGCAGTATGGTGTAGATTATTATAATAAGTTGCAAAAAGAGATTATTTTATTAGCGGCTAAGATGCTAAAACCAGGTGGATATATGCTGTATTCAACCTGTACCTTCTCACCGGAAGAAAACGAAGGAACAATTTCTTACCTTTTAGATCAATGCCCTGAGTTTAAGGTAGTTCCTGCTTTGCCTGATGAAGCGACTCAAAAGGAATTTGGACTTAGTTATGAAGGCTTTGACTTTGGTAAACCTGAATGGGTAAAGGGCAGGGAAGAGTTAAAGCACTGTATTCGTCTCTGGCCCCATAAAATTGATGGGGAAGGACATTTTATTACCTTACTCCATAAGGAGGTAAATAATGATACAACCTCTACGGAAAGAACCTCTGCACAGACGATAAATGATACAAAATCATTTCGAATGAATGGGAAAACAAGTAAAGCTGCTCTTTCAGAGGAAGCTCTTGAATTTCTTAAGGAACTGGCATTTCCCATTAAACAAGAAAACCTGGTGGTACACGAAGACAGGGTTCTCCTTGTTCCTGAAGGACTTCCAGAGTTAAAGGGACTTAGAATATTAAGACAGGGTCTATTACTGGGAGAAATGAAAAAGCAGCGATTTGAGCCCTCACAGGCACTTGCGAATTCTCTTAAAATATCGGACTATAAAAAGGTTATAAAGTTAAACGTACAAGATTCGAATGTCATTCGTTATCTGAAGTGTGAAACGCTTGAACTGGAAGAAGAGTATAAAGATGGCTGGTACCTTATCTGCGTGGAGGAATATCCGCTTGGATGGGTGAAATATACCAAAGGACAATGTAAGAATAAATATCTGCCTGGCTGGCGCTGGGTGTAAAGGAGAAGAGTGAAAGAAACACTTTTACTCGGAAAGAGCCTGCTTTGCAGTCTCTTTCATTACATTTGAGATGGCGCATAGCGTCATAATGGAGATGAAATATGACACAACTACGTTTGGACAAGTATCTTGCAGATATGGGTGTAGGTACAAGAAGTGAGATTAAAAACTATATTCGCAAAGGAAGAGTTAAAATAGATGGCGTTGTGTGCAATAAGCCGGAGCAGAAGGTTACCTTTGAACAGGATAATATTTATTTTGATGATAAAAAAATAAGCTATGTTAATTATGAATATTATATGTTAAATAAACCTGCAGGTGTAGTTTCCGCAACAATGGATAAGGTCAGCCAAACGGTTCTGGACTTAATCACGGATAAAAAGAGAAAAGATCTGTTTCCGGTGGGAAGGCTTGATAAGGATACCGAAGGATTATTATTACTAACAAATGATGGAGCCTTAGCACATCAGCTGCTTTCTCCTAAGAAGCATGTAGATAAGGTCTATTATGCAAAAGTACAGGGGAGGGTCACCTCTAGTGATCAGGAGGCATTTTTAGCCGGAGTTGATATTAAAGAAGAGAATTTAACGCTGCCGGCAAAGCTTACCATCCTTCATTCTGATGAAATATCAGAAATTGAGCTTACAATTACGGAAGGAAAATTCCATCAGGTAAAGCGTATGTTTGAAGCGGTGGAGAAAGAAGTTATCTATCTAAAGCGCCTCTCAATGGGAGGGCTTGTTCTTGATCCGAAGCTGAAGTTGGGGGAATACCGCGAATTAACCCAGGAAGAAATTGATTACTTAAAGAAACTAAAGGAAGAATAGAATGCTTAAGGATATAGATGCAGTAATTTTTGATTTGGACGGTACCTTAATAGATTCCATGTGGATGTGGAAGCAGATAGACATAGAATATCTCGAACGGTTTGGCATTGAATTGCCTGTGGATCTTCAGCGGATGATTGAAGGAATGAGTTTTTCTGAAACTGCCATTTATTTTAAAGAACGGTTTCAATTAGAAGAGAGTATTGATCAGATTAAAAGTGATTGGAACAAGATGGCATGGGATAAATACCAGAATGAGGTACCACTAAAAGAAGGTGTGCTTGAGTTCTTAGATTATTTAAAAGAGAATAACATTCCGGCAGGAATTGCTACCAGTAATTCGAGAGAGCTGGTTGATCTTATTATTAATACCCACGATCTGCAAGGATATTTTACGTCCATAAGAACCTCCTGTGAGGTGGCAAAAGGGAAACCTTCCCCGGATATTTATCTTTTAGTTGCCAGTGATCTTGGAGTAGAACCAGAAAGATGTCTTGTTTTTGAAGATGTACTACATGGGGTAATGGCTGGTAAAAATGCCAATATGAAGGTTTGTTCTGTTTATGATGAAGCTTCTGCAGCTGAACAGGATATCAAGAGAAAGCTTGCAGATTATGAGATTATATCCATGAAAGAAATAGTGTTGTAAAAGATTGACAAGAATTATATAAAATGTACTTGGGTTAGTTAGTAAAATCAAAAGAAATGATTATAAGAGCAAAGTAAAATTTAAGATGCTTGTGAAATGGAGAAGTTTATGAAGCAGTTTATCGTACAACAGAATGAAGCAGGACAGAGACTGGATAAGCTTCTCGCTAAGATTTTAAACAAAGCTCCAAAGAGTTTTTTATACAAAATGCTTCGTAAAAAGAATATTACCCTCAATGGTAAAAAGGCGGACGGGGCAGAAAAACTAAATATGGATGATCTCATCACGCTGTTCCTTTCTGATGATACGATTGCGGAATTTAGCGAGCAGTTTAAAACAGTAAGCATTGACACTACTAGTGTAGCGTCTAATATTCATGTAATCTATGAGGATGAGCATGTATTATTCGTCAATAAACCTCTGGGAGTCTTATCTCAAAAAGCTGAAAAAAATGATATATCGATGGTGGAATATATTATTGCCTATTTATTATCTGCAAAACAAATTACAGTGGAGAATTTAAAGAGCTTTAAACCTGCAATTTGTAACCGACTTGATCGTAATACCAGTGGTATTTTAATTGCAGGGAAATCTTTGATTGGTTTACAAGAAATGGCGAAACTTCTAAAAGACCGTACTTTAGATAAGTATTATCTATGTATTGTCAAGGGTAAGGTTGAAACAAAGCAAAGAATTGAAGGCTACCTTACAAAAGATGAGATGAAAAATCAGGTTAAAATCCATCAGAAACAGATGGAGGATACAGAATACATTTGTACAGAATATGAACCAATTTCTTTCTCTAAGAAGCCATCCATTGATCCAGAGGACTATACGCTGCTGCAAGTAAAGCTGATAACCGGCCGTTCTCATCAGATAAGAGCTCATCTGGCAAGTATCGGACATCCAATCCTAGGAGATTTTAAATATGGGGATAAGAAAACAAATCAGTTATTTAAAAATAAGTACGGACTTACCCATCAATTGCTTCATTCCTATCGAATGAAATTACCTAAGTTGGAAGGTGAATTATCCTACTTATCGAATAAGGAATTTCAAGCAGAGTTACCTGAGATATTTAGTCGCATAAAGAAGGATTTAATGAACTAAATGAAATGATAAAGATTGAAAACCTGTGATTATTGAATAATATGAATATAGAGTAATTTGAATAAAAGTATAAGAATTATAAGGATTTCATGCTTTATAGTTACAGGCTGTAAAGCTACTTCTACTATAACAGGAATGAATCAGATAAGGGGGAAATGCTATGCCGTCCTGGAATTCAAGAGGGTTAAGGGGATCTATGCTGGAAGAAATGATTAATCTTACCAACACCAGGTATAGAGAGAAGAATCTGGCTTTAATACAGAAGGTTCCAACGCCGATTACCCCAATTAATATAGACAAAGAACACAGGCATATTACGCTTGCTTACTTTGAACAGAAAAGTACTGTGGATTATATTGGAGTTGTACAAGGAATTCCTATTTGTTTCGATGCGAAAGAGTGCGCGGTTGATACCTTTACAATGAATAATGTTCATCAACATCAGATTGAGTTTATGAAAGAATTTGAGGAACAGCAGGGAATAGCTTTTTTATTAATCTATTACAAGAAATATGATCTCTACCATTATCTGACCTTTGAACGACTCTATGAATTCTATCAAAGAGCTGTGAATGGAGGAAGAAAGAGTTTTCGTTTTGAAGAGCTTGACCCTAATTATCATATAACGGTACAGGGTGGTACCTGTGTCCATTACCTTGAGACCTTAAGTAAGGATCTGGGGCGTAGGGAAGAAAGGACTGACTAACGATGCAAATTCAGATTGACCCAACAATATATACGGAAAGACCCGAACCAACCGGCAGATTGGAGAAGGAAAATAGAAGCTATGATCTGTTGGAGAAACTTCGGATTCCATTTATACGAATTGACCATGGAGAAGCAAAGACAATTGAAGATTGCAATGAGGTGGATCAGCTCCTGCAAATTACAATTTGTAAGAACCTCTTTCTGTGTAATACGCAAAAAACGCAGTTTTATCTTCTGGTTTTGCCGGGTGATAAGAAGTTTCAGACAAAACTGCTTTCCTCGCAAATTGGAACAGCAAGATTATCCTTTGCCTCCGCAGAGTTTATGGAGGAATTCCTGGACATCACACCGGGATCAGTTAGTATTTTAGGGCTTATGAATGATATTAACAACAGGGTACAGTTATTAATTGATGAGGATATTCTGAAAGAGGAGTATTTTGGCTGCCATCCTTGTGTTAACACAACCAGTATTAGAGTGAAAACCTCTGATATTTTAGAAAAATTTCTCCCAGAAGTCAAACATGAGGCGATTCTGGTGAATTTATAGTGTAAAGGTTATGAGGTATGGAAATAAGTGCTGTGTATTTTCCATATCTCTTATTTATATAAGAATAGCTGCACTATTCAGAGCCAAGCCTGAAAATCTGGGTTTCCTTGCTGTTTGGCTCTCGCTAAACTGGAATGCATGATAAGTGAAACGACTCGTTGTTTCATCTTGTATTAAAAATTATCTTTAGAAGGCAGCTTTCACAGCAAATTTTAAATATTCTGATTGGTTCGAATAGTGAAAAATTTTAACATTTAGATTGACAGTTGGAATATATTAATCTATAATCGGTTAACAAAGCGTTATGGTAGCGAATTATCACATCACAGTGATAAAGTGAATATTTGGGATGGATTTGATTTATGTGATCGAATTTTATAGATTAAATTAAACTATTAAAATTAAACAAAGTTGTTTTTGGTTATTTATAAGATAGGAGAAAGGTTAGGTGTTATTATGAATGAAAAGTTGCTGCATACCCCGGAAGGTGTTAGAGATATCTATAATACGGAATGTGCTTCAAAGCTAACACTACAGAATAAACTTCATCAGGTACTAGGTTGTTATGGATTTCAGGACATTCAGACACCAAGTTTCGAATTCTTTGATATTTTTAATCAGGAACGTGGGACGGTCCCTTCCCGTGATATGTACAAGTTCTTCGACCGTGAAGGTAATACTTTAGTTTTAAGACCTGACATCACACCGTCTATAGCAAGGTGTGCTGCGAAGTATTATAAGGAAGAATTGCTGCCAATAAGATTATGCTATGTAGGCAATACCTTTATTAATAATACCAGTTATCAAGGAAAGCTAAAGGAAGTAACACAACTTGGAGCAGAATTAATTAATGATGACAGTGTAGATGCAGATGCAGAGATGCTTGCCTTAACCATAGAATGTCTTTTGAAATCAGGATTAACGGAATTCCAAGTGGAAATTGGTAATGCTGATCTATTCCTGGCTCTCATGGAAGAGACAGGGTTACAGGAAGAAGAGATCGATAACCTAAGATTGTTAATAGAAAAGAAGAACCTGTTTGGTGTTGAGGACATTATTCGAAAGAAGGAAATGAACAGTGAACTGAAGGATATGCTGCTTAAGCTTCCAGAACTGTTTGGTACTCTTGAAATCTTAACGCATGCAAAGGAGCTTATCAATAATTCAAGGGCAATCAGTGCAATTGAGCGGTTGGAGAAATTATTTGAAATACTAACGGAATACGGTTATGAGAAGTATATCTCTTTTGATCTTGGGATGTTAAGTAAATATAACTATTATACTGGTATTATCTTTAAAGCCTATACTTATGGAACCGGAGATGCTGTGGCTACCGGAGGCAGATATGATAATCTTGTTGGACAGTTTGGAAAAGAAGCACCAGCAATTGGACTTGCTATCGTAATAGACCAATTAATGCTTGCACTAACCAGGCAAAAATTATTACAGGTGCCGGAGGCAACTGACACAATGATTTTATATGCGGCTGATTATCGGAGTCAGGCGATAGCCCTTGCCAATCATTTTAGAAATACAGGAATCAACATCATTCTACAAAAGTCGAACGAAGTGCAGGAGCTGGAAGCTTATTTGACTTATGCTAAACGTATTGGTGCTGGCGGCGTTTTGTATTTGAATACAGAGACAGAGATTCAAGTTCATGATCTTGCAAATAGGTCTGTACAAACCGCATTAATTCAGGAACTACTTCAGTAGAACGGTTGTGTTTAATGGATTGATTTATGGAGATTGACGATAAAGTCTTGATTAGAAATGTCATAACTAGAAAGGAAGGCATGTGGCATGAGATATATTACAATAGCATTGGCAAAGGGACGATTGGCTTTAAATACACTGGAGATGCTGGAACGTATCGGGATAACCTGTGAAGAGATAAAGGATAAAACCTCACGAAAGCTTATCTTTGTAAATGAGGAATTAAAATTAAAATTCTTTTTGGCAAAGGCAAGTGATGTGCCTACATATGTAGAATACGGTGCGGCAGACATTGGAGTTGTAGGTAAGGACACAATTTTAGAGGAAGGGCGTAAGATGTACGAGGTAATCGATCTGGGCCTTGGGAAATGCAGAATGTGTGTGGCTGGACCGGAAGCTGCCAGGGAATTGTTACAGCATGGAGCATTAATTCGAGTGGCTACAAAGTATCCGAATATTGCAAAGGACTATTTCTATAATAAAAAGCATCAGACCGTGGAGATAATTAAACTAAATGGCTCAATTGAGCTAGCACCCATCGTGGGTCTGTCCGAAGTAATTGTAGATATTGTTGAAACAGGTTCAACACTTCGTGAGAATGGTCTGGAGGTTTTGGAAGAAATTTGCCACCTGTCTGCACGTATGGTCGTGAACGAAGTAAGTATGAAAATGGAACATGAACGTATTACGAAGATAATTAAAGACTTAAAAGATGCCATATAAATCAAATCCATGTTTGAAATGTTAAATAAAAGACCTGTAATGAGTAGGTAACAAGGATTGGAATGAGTAAGAAACGTCAGTGTGCAAGCATAATATATGAAAGAGATAGATTAACGATAATAATAGATAATTCATTTAGAAGGGATGAAAGTTTGTATGAGGATACTTGATTTAGATTCAAACACAAAGAGCAATATCCTGGAGGATCTTTTAAAGAGAAGCCCAAACCAGTACGAGGAATATACAGTCGCGGTTAATAAAATATTAGAAGATGTTAAACTAAATAAGGATCAAGCCTTATTTGCTTATACGGAGCGTTTTGATCGTACCATTTTGTCACCGGAAACAATTCGAGTAACTGAAGCAGAAATTGAGGAAGCATATCAAAAGATTGATCCCGAAATTTTAGAAGTGATCCGTAAAGCAATTAAGAATATTGAAATCTATCATACAAAACAAAAACAGTATAGCTGGTTTGATTCTACAGAGAATGGAACAATTCTTGGACAGAAGGTTACACCCATCGCTGCAGTGGGAGTCTATGTTCCGGGTGGAAAAGCTGCCTACCCGTCTTCGGTACTAATGAATGTAATTCCAGCCAAGGTTGCTGGTGTAGAGCGTATTGCTATGACAACACCTCCGGATAGTGAAGGAAAAATATTTGAAGGAACCCTTGTAGCTGCCCATGAGGCGGGAGTAACAGAAATCTATAAAGTAGGCGGGGCACAGGCAATCGGAGCCTTGGCTTTTGGTACCCAAAGTATTCGAAAGGTAGATAAGATTGTTGGTCCTGGTAACATTTATGTTGCTTTAGCGAAAAAAGCAGTCTATGGGCATGTAAGTATTGATTCCATTGCTGGACCAAGCGAGATCCTGGTACTTGCAGATGAAAT
>JASGEU010000062.1:0-29459 GCA_047606065.1 Mobilitalea sp. | reverse complement strand
TTGTATTTAAGCTCCCATGGATATCATAGTATTACGGAATTCATTGGTAAGGCAACGAGTCAGGTGACAACCTACGCACTTTTTTGCATTCATGATTGGCTTCCCTGTTGCACTGTCCTGTATCAAAGCCTGATGACCCCCATCATAACAGGAAAGATAGCAGCGACCGCAACCAATACAAACCGATCGATTAAACTTTGGATAACAAATGCTTTCTCTGTTTAAGGCTTCTGCTGATACCACCTGACTCGTTGCCTTACCAATGAATTCCGTAATACTATGATATCCATGGGAGCTTAAATACAACTCCATTCCTTCTATCATATCTTCAATAATTCGGTATCCATATTGCATTACCGAGGTTGTTACCTGAATATTTTCGCATCCAAGTGCCATAAATTCTGCTGCATCTCTCCAGGTTTCAATCCCTCCCATGCCACTTAATGGAGCAGCGGAAAGTTTTTTACACTCGTGAAGAGTGTGAATGAACCGAAGTGCAATGGGCTTAACAGCTTTACCGGAATAACCTCCAACACTTGTCTTGCCTTCCACATCCGGTCCTGAAGAAAATGACTCAAGATTGACATTCATTAAACTTTTTATAGTATTAATTGCGGCAATTCCGGTAGCTCCTGCCTCAATTGCTGCAATTGCCGGTATTTCCATGTTGCCGATGTTAGGTGTCATCTTTGCCAAAACAGGAAGATCTGTTCCTTTTCTTACAGCTCTGGTATAAGCACTTACCAGTTCTGGGTTTTGACCAACATCCGATCCAAGACCATCTGCTGCCATATGCGGACAGGAAAAGTTACACTCTAAAATATCTGCTCCAGCCTCTGTCATAACCTCTGCCAAGTATGTCCATTCCTCTTCACTCTGACCCATGATGGAAGCAATAATTACCTTATTGGGATAATCCCTCTTTAATTCCTTAATAAATGCGATATTCTCACTAAGGGTATAATCTGAAATCTGCTCAATGTTCTTAAATCCTACAAAAGGCGCAGCCTCTTTACGAAGAGCATCAAATCTTGGTGACACCTCATTTGGTACAAAGGTACCAATCGTTTTGAAAGCCACTCCTGCCCAGCCCATATCAAAGGCTTTTGCAATCATCTCTGCATTGCTTCCTACTACAGAAGAAGATAGGAAAAAGGGATTTTCGCAGGGAACACCACAGAAGTTTATAGATAAATCAACTTTTTCCGGTTTCACCTTAGGCAGGGTCGCAGCCTTTTCCATAATCTCATCAATAGGAACTGTTCTGTTTATCTTAGATTTTATACATACCTGCATGCAATCCTTGGTTTCACAGCTGGTACATGGCAACTCTTCTGGAAGCCTGTTTGCTGCCCCAGTACTGTTATCAAAACGAATAGAACGCAGTATTTTATCCACTTCCAAGCCATGCGGACATGCCTTTGTACACAGCGCATTATTACAAAGCAGACACCCTGCTGTTTCCTCAATTAAGGACAACTCCCGATAAGCCAGATTACTCATAGCAATCACTCCAAACTTTCATATATTTATACTTTTTATACTTGCTTCTTATTTCAATGTCAGCAAGTGTCAAAAGCCTTGTTATTATAGGATTCGCCAATCTGCTCAATGAAACACGATACAAACTGGCTTTTGACACAATAGCCAACCTTCCATTACATTAACGGAAAACAGGCTTGCGCTTGATGAACTCTCCAAACCCAGGTTCTCCGATAAAGGTACCGTTATCATAGACCAATCTTCCTCTTACATAGGTTTGAACCGGATAGCCATGCAGCTGTTTTCCTTCCCAAATCGTATGATCATAGTCGGAATGCATGTTATTTACCGATATAGTAAAATCCTTATCCTTATCATAGATGACAAGGTCAGCATCCTTACCCACGGTTATAGAGCCTTTCTGTTCACAACCGAAGATGATTGCCGGATTGGTGGAACAAAGTTCAACGGCACGGTTAAAGGTAATCTTTCCGTCGTTGGCAGCAGACAACATGTAAGGGTACAGGTTTTCAATACCGGCGCAGCCATTTGGTATCTTCGTAAAATCATCCTTACCCCAATCCTTTTCATAGCTTTGGAAAGGACAATGGTCTGTTGCTACCGTGTCAATGGTTCCCTGTCTAATTGCCTCCCAAAGTGCATCCTGACTTTCCTGCCCTTTCATAGGAGGAGAACATACGAAATTTCTTCCGTCCTCTCTTTTATAAACCTCGTTCGTAAATTCCAGATACTGCGGACAGGTTTCCACATAGACCTTATGTCCAGCCAGCTTTGCCTCGACTGCAGCTTCCAGCCCTTCCTTATCTGCCATATGCACAATGTATAAGGGAGCGTCAATGGATTTTGCCCAGTGAACAGCTCTCTTATCTGCCTCCGCTTCCACAAATTCAGGTCTGCTAAGATAGTGATACCAGGGTGAGGTCTTTCCTTCCTTTAAGAACTTTTCTATGTTCAAGTCAATAACATCAGGATTTTCTGCGTGAATATTAGTAATTGCACCAACCTCTTTTGCTTTTAGCATTACTTTAATTAAGGTTGCATCATCTACCATCATGCCTTCCTTCTTATATACAAGGAAACATTTAAAGCTTGTAATCCCATAGTCCGCTGCAGCAGCAAACTCCTCCAGAATCGTTCCCTCATTCAGATCGGTTATAATGCAATGAAAGGCATAATCAACACATGCCTCTGGATCACAAAGTTCTTTTCTTCCTTCTATAGTTTCAAGAATTCCTTTGCCCTTTCGCTGCATCGGATAGTCAAAGACAGTGGTTACACCACCACAGGCTGCAGCCCTTGTTCCTGAAAGATATCCATCTGCTGATACCGTGCCTCCAAAGGGCATTGCCAAGTGTGTATGAGCATCAATTCCTCCGGGCAAAACTAATTTTCCAGTAACATCTATAATTTTCTTTGCATCTACCTTCAGATCAGTTCCAATGCAAGCTATTTTCCCATCCTTAACAGCAATATCAGCCACAAAGCTTTCTTTTGAAGTAATAATTGTTCCATTCTTTATAAGTAAATCCATATCGCAACCTCCTTATTTAGTACCACCAGACAGCTTACTTTAATGATAATTGCAATCTATAAAGTATTGCAGTTATCTATCTCCCGAAAAATGCAAAAAAGCTGCTGCAAAATCATTACATTGCAACAGCCCCTTCGCTTGAATATAAATTATAACTGTTCAGAGCCAAACAGTGAGGAACTCGTAGATCTTCAAGCTTGGTTCTGAATAGTTACCAAATATTTAATTACTGATTAATTTTATATGCTAAGACAAGTCCTGATCTTTGATATACCTGTGCAACCTCAAGTAATTCCATGCCGCCTGCATTTGCTGCGATTAGGTTAGATACCCAAGTTACACCAAAATCTACCTGACCAGTGTAAACTGCTGTGGTTTCACCAATATCACCACCACCGGAAACGATGTTAACGGTTAAGCCAACTTCATCATAATATCCCTTATCAAGTGCCACATAGTAACCCATGAACTGCGCCTGTGGTAACCATTTTAACTGGATACTTACTTCTGTCTTCTCTGGTGTGAAGCTTCCTGTGGAAGCAGTTGCTTCTGTCCAATAAGTGGTATTTCTGATATCGTCAAGAGTTAATGTCTGAAGTTTGTCTGCTGCAGCTGAGTCATCTAACTTAATGTACTGTTTCGCTAAATCAAGGGTCTGCTGCATTGCAGTTTCGTCCATATTACCATAAGAAGTAACCGCTGCACCTGTGGTATCTGTTTCTACTAATTTCTTAACTTCGTCTGCCATGTATGCCTGATGCTCTGCGGATACGGATGAACCATATTTATATACGATTTCTGCTGCCTCTTCCGGATTAGCACATGCATATTCCCAGCCTTTCATGGAAGCATAAATGAATGCCTTTACGGTTTCAGGATTTGCTTCTGCAAATGCCTTTGTAGTGAAAATGTTATCCTCTAACATTGCTACACCTTCATCATTCATATCAATATATTTTACTGCTTCACCATAACCATAAGCTCCATCATAGGAATTCTTAACTAAACCCAATTCATTGTAAGTCATTGCGGATGCTAATAATATTGAGTCATCATCAAATCCGTCCATATCAAAAGCCTGGCTCAAATAAGTTGTAGGCTGACCATATTTTGATAATAGTGCCTGAATTTCGTATTCATTACCAAGTCCCCAGTTACCAACCTGACCTTTGCCTGCTGCATCCAAAACAATACTTTCAACACTGGCATTTGCAGCATAGTAGGGACCAGTACTTTCAGGAGTTGCCTCTGGAGTCTGTGTTGCTTCAGCACCAGGAGTCTCTGCAACAACTGTAGTTGGTTCAGGAGTAACCTCAGGGGTTTCTTCCTCTTTTTTGCAGCCTGCTAATAACGTTACAAGCAGAATACAGGTTAAAAACAATGCACTTAATTTTTTTAAAGATAATTTTTTCATAAATTCATCCTCCTTATAATTTGTTACCCGTTACTACCTTACCTTAACTATCTTTCATCTATATTTAGCTGAAGCAACACTACTTGCGTCCTTTCAGCAAAATACCCTCGCTTATGAGTAATATGACATACAACAAAATTCCTATGGCACAGGCTACTATGATATAAGCCCAGGCTGTGGCGTATTGTGCAAGTACGACATTCTCTCTGATTTGCCTGCCTACACCAATGATAAATTCTGCAAAGTATTCGCTGACCAGAGCACTAATAACACAGGCTGGTACTGAAACTCTCAATGCTGTAAAGACATATGGCACACTGTTAGGTACCCGAAGCTTTAAAAATATTGTCAGTTTATTCGCTGCATAGGACTTCATCAAGTCCAAAGAAAATGGCTTAAGCTCCGTAAATCCACGATACGCATTGATACTCATTGGTACAGTACAAGTAACCATTACTACTAATGTTTTTGCCAACATACTTCTTATATTCGGGTCCTTACTAAAATCTTTTGTCAGATTGTTAAGGATGGGAGCAATTGCTATAATTGGTATAGCATTAAAGGCTGAGGCTATGGTAAGACCTCCGACTCCCCACTTAGGAAAAGCAGTCGCAATAATAGCCAGCAAATACCCAAATATGGAACCAAAAATCAATCCTCCGATTGCTACGATCACAGTTGCACGGACATTTAACAGAACTCCTGAAATATTGTCAACTAATATGCTAAAGATTCGTCCCGGGAGCGGCAAGGTAAAAGTGTCTGCTCCGATAATCTTGTGCAGTAACTGTGTCTGCCACAGAACAACCACTAAAACTCCAAGTAAGGCTGGATATAGGAAAGTTGTGATAGATTTCTTTTTCACTTTTTCCTGAATACGTTCTTCCATATGAATCCTCCATTTTTATATAAATCTGTGGTAACTAATCAGAATCGTGTTCAAAAACCTGCGGTTTCCTCGCTGTTTGGCTCTAAACAGTTACAAACTGTGACTTTTGTGTATGCTTAAATTAACTGCCTTTTATGCTTTAACTATTTATTTCTTGGCTTTGGGTCCCTTACGTTTATAAGGTGACATTATCTTCTCCAGCACTGACATCAGGTAGTAGCTGAGAATACCGATAATTGCACTTAAAAATACAATTTGCCAGAATACATAGATAGACATTGCATGTTTTAAGGATTGTGAAAGCATACAGCCCAGTCCTCCGCCTCCTTGTAAGGTATCCACAAGAATTGATGCAGTAATCGCCATTGGAGCAGAAATCTTAAGTCCGGTAAAGAAATATGGCATACTTGAGGGTATTAAGAGCTTACTATAAATCTGATATTTGCTGGCTGCAATGGAATACATTAATTCATGCTTTTCCTTTTCCACTGATTTAAAGCCAGCCAAGGTATTAGTTGCTACCGGATAAAAGGTCAAAATCGCTGCTATTACAATACGACTCTTATCAATGTCCTTGGTTATTGCTAATACAATTGGCGCCATACCTAGAATTGGTATCATTTGAATCATCATCAGATATGGAAATACTGTCTTCTCAACTGCATTTAACATATTCATAAGCAGCGCCAAACAATAGCCAATGACGATACCTATTAAAAAACCAATCCCTGCACGCAGCAACGTAATTCCAGCGTTACTTAAGACAATTTGCAGTGCAGTCTGACCGCTGCTCACCAAATCTTTACTAAAAACCGAAGCCAAAATCTGTGATAGATGCGGCAATACATTTTCAGGAGATCGCTTTGTCTGTTCTATAATGGAAGCCCCTATTTCCCATAAACCGATTAATCCGATAATCCATACAATGGTCACCATTTTCTTTGATGTAAGGCCTTTTTTAATCTGTTCCATGTTTCTCCTTTCTCCGGCATTTATCCTCTAAAGAGTGATTTTCATATTAGAGCAGATATCTTAAACGCCTTCAAAGCTGTTTCTTACCTTTATTACCATCTCATTGAACTGTGGTGTATTCTTAATCTCTAAGCCTCTTGGTCTCTCAAGTTCGATATCCACTACTGCTGAAACTCTTCCCGGATGAGGTGACAGAACCACCACTCGATCAGATAGGAAAACAGCCTCCTGAATATTATGGGTAACGAATAATATGGTTTTATTGGTTTTCTTCCAAATTCTTAGTAGGTCCTCGTGGAGCTTTTCTTTTGTAAATTCATCCAGGGCGGAAAATGGTTCATCCATTAAGAGAATTTCCGGTTTGATAGCCAGCGCTCTTGCTATTCCAACTCTCTGCTGCATACCACCACTTAGCTGGTGCGGATATTTCTTACCAAATTCCATTAGTCCGACCAGTTCCAGCATCTTGGTTACTCGGGCTGTTCTTTCTTTTTTCGGAACACCCATCAGCTCCATTGGCATACACACATTTCGTCTTACTGTTCTCCAGTCATATAGCACAGGATTTTGAAATACAATGCCAAATTTCTTTTGAAGTCTGATTTCTCTTGGTGATTGCCCTCTAATCGATATATTCCCTGAAGTTGGCTTCTGAAGATCTGCTATGGTTCGAAGCAGGGTGGTTTTACCACAGCCGGAAGGACCCAGGAGTGAAATAAATTCGCCTTCTCTGATATCCAGATTAACATTTTGTAATGCAACTATCTGTGCTCCACCATCTTTATCAGGAAAGCTGATACATAAATCCTGTATTGAAATTGCTGTTTCTCTTCTGTTTTCTATTTCCATTGCTCTTTTCGCATACTCCTTTGCAACAACATCTTTTAATAGAACATCCATAGCTACCATAAAACCCCTCCTAACAAAAAAGGACGTAAAGCAAACTGCCCTACGCCATCGTAATCACATGATTTATCACCATAATTGTAGCTGTTCAGAACCAAGTACAATCTTTTAAAATTAGCTGTGAAAGCTTGCTTTCTAAAGATAATTTTGAAAGATTACTGTTTGGTGAGAGCCAAACAGCGAGGAAACCACAGGTTTTCGAGCTTGGTTCTGAATAGTTACCATAATTTATAATACAATTTAATAATCGCTTCTTTTGTAACCTCTTTGATTGTGTTTGAAGGGCTGCCGCTATTAATAGCATCCTGTGCCATTTTTTCAACTCTGGCATCAAACTCTTCTTTTTGAATGCCATATTCCTTTAGCGTTGGAATGTTACAATGGCTGCACAACTTATCTAGTTCTACCAGGAAGGCTCTCGCCGCTGCTTCGTCCCCTACTGTACTATCCGCAGCTCCAATCTCCCTCGCTATTCTTCCGAACCTTTCATAACATCCATCCAGAGCATATTCCAAACATACTTTAATCAGCATTGCATTGGATATACCATGGGGTACGTGGAAGTTTGCACCAATCGGTCTGCTCATACCATGCACCAGGGTTACCGAGGCATTATTAATGCTAACTCCGCCTTCAAAGGCAGCCAGCTGCATTTCCTCCCTAGCTGTTTCATCACTTCCATCACTATAGGCAATTGGAAGATAACGAAAGATTCGCTTAATTGCTGACAAGGCATAGATATCAGTTAAGGTGCTTCCCTTCCTTGAAGTATAAGCCTCTATCGCATGGGTGAGTGCATCCATTCCTGTCGCTGCCGTTATGTCCGGGGGTGAAGTAAGTGTAAAGGTTGGGTCGATGACCGCTAAATCAGGTAAGAGAGCATTTCCCTTTAATAACATCTTTACATCTTTTTCTGTATCGGTTATTATAGTGAATTTCGTTGCTTCTGAACCAGTTCCGGCAGTTGTTGGAATAAGAACCATGGAAGGAAACTCTCCTTCTATTTCAATTCCCAAATAATCTGAAATCCGTCCTGACAGTACCGTCATGGCAGCAATCGCTTTCACACTATCAAGTGGACTTCCTCCTCCGATTGCTATTAGAAAGTCGCAGCCTGTTTCTTTATAGGCTTTAACCCCCGCCTCAATCATTAGGTCCGTAGGTTCTCCCGTAATATCATTAAATACCACATACTCAATTCCCCATTGTTCCAAATAGTCAGTCAGTGTCGCCACAATTCCTGCCTTTGTAACAATCTTACCGCTGACGACAAAGGCTTTTTTCCCAAGTGCTTTTATCGCCTTTTCACTGCTTTCCAGTGCATTTTTACCGATTAAAACATTGCGTGGTAATGTGAATTGATACGCCATATGCATCACCTCTAATCAAAAAAAGCAGCCAGGAACATCTTTAATAGCTCCATCGCTGCTTTTTATTATTTATGACAAGTGAAACGACTTGTCGTTTCATCTTGTTTATTATTAATTTAGTAGCATTATATCTTAGGGACAAGCCAGAAAGCAATTGCTATATGACCAGAATTAGCTGTTCAAATGCACAAGGGCTTCTTCAAATATTTGAAAGCCTGCTTCCAGTTGTTCCTCAGTTATAACTAAAGGAGTAAGAAAGCGGATAACATTGCCAAAGGTTCCTGCATTTTCAATCAAAAGTCCCTGGTTTGCACAGGCCGCTACTAGTTGATTTACGATTTCGGGATAAGGTTCCTTGGTTTGCTTATTCTTTACAAATTCAATGCCTAACATTGCTCCTAAGCCTCTTACGTCCCCAACAATCTCATATTTCTCTTTCCAGGACTCAAAAACTTCCATACATCTTCTTCCGATACTAGCAGAACGTTCTACCAGCCCCTCTTTCTCAATTACCTCTAATACCTTCAGACCTGCCGCACACGCCAGCGCATTACCACCATAGGTACCGCCGATAATTCCGGGGGTGATTCCATCCATGATTTCCTTGCTCGCAATAACTGCACTAATGGGGACTCCGCCTGCAATGGATTTGGCAGCAGTGATAATATCCGGTGCACAAGCTGCCTCTTCCCAATAACAGGAGGCAAATAGTTTACCGGTTCGTCCAAAGCCAGTCTGAACCTCATCTGCCACTAATAAAATTCCATGTTCATCGCAGATGCTGCGGACAGCTTTTACCCATTCAAGGGGTGCAGGTATAAATCCACCTTCTCCTTGTAGGGGTTCCAGTACAATGGCAGCAACATGCTCGGCGGGTGTGGTATGCTCAAACATCATCTTTAGATTATTGATATAGTAGTTAATAGCCTGTTCCCTGGTCATTCCCGAAGGACTTCGATATAGATAAGGATATTCCGCACGGTAAATGCCATCCGGGAATGGACCAAGACCATAGGAATATGCCCTCTTTGCTGTCATGGTCATAGTAAGAAGCGTTCTGCCATGAAACGCACCCGAGAATACAATGATATTAGGTCTCTTGGTATAACCTTTTGCTATTTTAATTGCATTTTCATCCGCCTCAGCTCCACTGTTTGCAAACATGACCTTTCTTGCTGTTCCGCGCACCGGTGTTACTTTTGCAAGTTTTTCCGCCAACTCTATATAGCCTTCATGTGTGACGATATTAAACATACCATGAAAATATTTCTCTGATTGTTCCTTTACCGCCGCAACGAGTTCCGGATGTGAGTACCCTACATTAAGTACACCAACTCCACCAATCCAGTCCAGAAATCTATTACCATCCACATCTTCTACCATTGCTCCTTCTCCCCGTTCGATAACACAGGGATACACGCAGCGAATTGCATTTGGTACAATCTCTTTTCGACGTTCCAGAATAGCTGCGGCTTTGGGTCCCGGAAGCTTTTCTGTAATAATCTTGGGTAAAGACTCTCTTAACATCCTTTCACCTCTTTCTTGATATTAAGTTCTTAACACTAATCAACTCAAACTTCTCATTCTATTACCTTGTTTCAGTATATGAAGTGAATTTGAAGGTTTTTATTGTAGTCTTTTCACACTGACTTCAATTTACAATTTGAATACAAGAAAAATCTAGTACTGCGTATTTGAGTAATTTTCTATAACAATTCCTCATCTACATAGGTCAGAACTTCATCCAGCTTAACTAGCTCTTCTCGTAACTGTTCTTCGGTTATGATAAGCGGAGGCGCTACTAAGATCATATTCTCATGGGAATAGGTCATAAACCGCTTTTCTTTCAGCTTGCCGATAATTCTTCCCATAATGCCTTCCGGATCTTTACCATAGGGAACTAGGGCTTCCTTGGTTGCTTTATCCTTGACGAATTCAACAGCAGAGAATAAACCGATGGAGCGCACATCACCTACACAGGGATGTTTTTCTTTTAAAGCAAGAAGCGTTTCACTTAATACTTTACCCACCTCATTTACATGTTCGAGGATATTTGCTTCCTCATAGTAATTTACACAGGCAATTCCGGCTGCGCAAGCAAGCGGATGGCCGCTATAGGTCAGACCACAGGAAAGTAAATTATCATCAAAATAGGAGGCAATCGCTTTGCTTACCACTACACCACCAAGGGGTACATATCCGCAGGTGACGCCTTTTGCAAAGGTAACCATATCCGGTTTCACATCAAAATGTTCAAAAGCAAACATCTTGCCTGTTCTTCCCCATCCCGCCATTACTTCATCGCAAATCATAAGAATGCCAAACTCATCGCACAGTGCCCGCATACCCGGTAGATAGCCTTTTGGTGGAATTAGTATGCCGTTAGATCCTGTAATAGTTTCAATTACAATAGCAGCTACACTTGCAGGTCCTTCATATATAATCTGCTCACGAAGTTTTGCAATATAATAGTTGGATGCCGCTTCTTCTGACTCAAAGGGTACAATTTCTCTGTATAAATAGGGATCAAAGAATTTAACAAAACCCGGAATACCTGGTTCCAATGGGTACCTTCTGGGCTCACCAGTTAAATTACCTGCTCCAAAGGAAGAACCATGGTAGCTACGATAGCGGCTGAAAATTTTAAATCTACCTGTAAACATTCTTGCCATTTTCACTGCATTTTCATTTGCTTCCGCACCAGCATTCGTAAAGAACACCTTTCCCATATTGTCCGGCATTAAGTCAATAATCTTCTTTGCTAATTTAGCTCTAGGCTCCGCTCCGTAAGCCGGAGAAACATAACAATATTTATCGGTTTGTTCTTTAATGGCCTCTGCAATTGCCTTATTACCAAAGCCCAAATTCATATTTACCAGCTGGGCTGACATATCTGAATAACGGTTTCCTTCGTAATCCCACAAGTATATCCCCTCTGCTTTCTCAATGGGCAGTGGATTAATATTTTTTTGCTTACTCCAGGATTGCAGACAGTATTCCTTTTGCATGTTTTTGATCTCTTCACCTGACATTTGAACATCCTCCTCAATATAATTCTTGTTATGGTGTCAGAACGCTGACACAAAAAAAGAAGCCAGTTGTCCGAACCAGCTCCCTTGCTTCCTTTATTTCTTTATCAAATTATATGAGAAGGAATAGAAATATTCAATCAATCAATGACCATACTTTTATGTGCAACTGCACAACCGCTTACTTCTTTAGGCGTTTTCCATTAATTTCTTTCACTGTCAGCCTTAAAACAACTACTGCTTTAAGCTCATTTTCCTGAAAAGTATAATCATCTCTACCGGTGTACTGTTTCATAAGAATATTAAGTCCTCTGATTTTATATTCGTCCTCTAATTCCTCCAGGATTCCATTCCCACATACACTCTCGTATTCCATAGTATATTCACAGGCTTCCTCTTTTTCTATCAGCTTATGAGCACAGGACATACTAAAGCCCACATGAGGATTATTTCTTAATAAATCCAGCTTCTTACCAACTTTTGCTCCATGGAAATACAGCTCAAAGCCTCTATCTGTTTCGACTGCCCCAAAATTCAAGGGTACAATGTAAGGAAATTCTTCATCATAGAACGCCAGATGACAAACCTCACAACGTTTTAGGATTTCGAAAATTTCCTTAAGATCACTAACCAATCTGTCCTTACGCCTCATAATAACTCTCCAATCTTTTTCATTAATCTTTTTCATTAATCTTTTTCATTAGTCTCTTTCATTAATCTCTTTCATTAACCTTTTTCACTATTTATTCAGAATATGTTTATAACTCACATTTCATTTATATTTTTACAAATACTATTTTCACAAAAATATGGAACACAATAAATGAAAGATTGAGAAAAGCTGTAAGCTTATTCCATCAAGTTTTTTACATCTTAACAGATACTTAGCATTTATGCAATTTGAGTTTTCAGATAAACCTATCCTTCCTTTCTCCTAATGGAAAGGATATAATCATGATAGAGGCAAGCTGTACGATAATTAATATCCTAATAAATAAACCTAGTATTGTATTAGCTAATCACAATAGTTAAAGATAATCGAGTTATAAGTATTGCAAATACTTTAGATACCTCAATTTGCACAATGAAAGTTATAATATAAATTAATTACGGAGGTGTTATTATGGCACTGGTAGGTGCATTTATCGTTCCTCATCCGCCTCTTTTAATTCCAGAAGTGGGAAAGGGTCAGGAACTTAAGGTTGCTCAAACACTAAATAGCTATCGTGAGATAGCTGCCCGAATTGCCGCTCTTGAACCCGAAACAATTATCATAACCTCACCGCATAGCTTCATGTATTCGGACTATTTTCATATTTCACCCGGACACTCGGCAAAAGGAAACTTTGGTAAATTCGGTGCCAAGCAAGTCTCTTTTCAAGTGAATTATGACGAGGATTTTGTGGAGGAACTGGAGAAATGTGCGGAAAAGGATGGGCTTGAAGCCGGGACACTTGGGGAAAAGGAGCCGCAGCTGGACCACGGAACCATGGTTCCTCTCTACTTTATTAATGAGCAAATGAAGGACTATCAAATTGTTCGTATCGGATTATCCGGATTGTCAAATACAGATCACTATCACCTTGGCCGATGTATTACAAGGACTGCACAAAAGCTTAACCGCAGGATTGTAGTAGTAGCCAGCGGCGATTTGTCTCATAAGCTAAAAGAGGAGGGACCCTACGGCTTTGCCGACGAAGGTCCAAGGTTTGATGCAGAGATTACACAAGCGATGAAGGAAGGAGATTTTCTTAAGTTTATGGAATTCTCTCCTGATTACTGTGAGGCTACTGCAGAGTGCGGGCTTAAATCCTTTATCATATTGGCAGGCGCATTAAGTGGCAAAGCGGTTTCTCCTGAGTTCCTATCCTATGAAGGTACCTATGGAGTGGGATATGCGGTATGTGAATTTAAGATTATGGGCGAGGATGACACAAGAAACTTTGATGTAATATTCAAAGAGAAACAGCGGGCTATTGCCAGAGAATTACAGAAATTTGAAGATCCTTATGTCCATCTGGCAAGGTTGTCTCTGGAAACCTATGTGCAGACCGGAAAAAGGGCGAAGCTACCGGAGGATTTACCACCGGAAATGCTGACAAACCGTGCCGGAGTCTTTGTCTCCTTAAAGAAACATGGCTCGTTGCGGGGTTGTATCGGAACCACAGAGGCAGTGACCCCGAATATTGCGCGGGAGATTTTGCGTTTTGCTGTTAGTTCTGGTATAGAAGACCCTAGATTTCCTCCGGTATCAGAAGAAGAGCTTCCCGAACTTGTCTACAGTGTCGATGTGCTTAGTGAGGCAGAGCCAATTACTTCAGCAGAAGAGCTTGATGTGAAACGGTACGGAGTAATTGTTACTGCTGGCCGCAAAAGAGGTTTACTCCTGCCAAATCTGGAAGGAGTGGATACGGTAGAACAGCAGATAACCATCGCCAAGAAGAAGGCAGGAATTTATAACAATGAGAAATACTCATTGGAACGTTTTGAAGTGGTGAGGCATAAATAGAGCTTGGTAATCTGACTATTAATGCGTTAAGAATTTCTTCAAAGACAAAATAAGATGTATATTTTATTTGCTTTTTTTGGCAATAAATGTATACTTTAGATTATAACTAATTTGAATTAGTTTACAATATAAAATATAAGTCTACTAATCAATCCTGTATCATCAGGAATTATCTTAGCACATAGGAGATTTTATGAAAGAAACAAAAGTTGCAGTTGTCACTGGCGGTAGTTCTGGAATGGGGTTAGCTATCTCAAAGAAACTCAAGAATTTAGGATTTCATGTCATTATTTTTGATATTCAAAGCCCGTTAGAATCCTTTGAATTTTACCATGTTGATATTCGTGATGACAAACAAATTATATCAGCTCTCTTAAATATTCCAAAATTGGATATTTTAGTGAACAATGCAGGCGTTTATTTTGAAAAGTATTTAGAAGACACAACCAATGAAGAATTAGACCGAATGGTGGACATTAATATTAAAGGCACCTATCTAATGACTCGAAATGCCTTGGCTAAAATTAAGGCTGCAAAAGGATCAATTGTTATAATTGTTTCGTGTCTAGGGCTTGTACCCGAGTTAACCTCGCCTTTGTATTGCACAACAAAAGCCGGTCTTATTATGCTGACCAAGTGCCTGGCGCAGCAATATGCGGAGCATGAAATACGAGTCAATTGCATATTACCAGGACCAATTAACACCCCTCTTTTGCAAAAAAGTTTTCCTGATGAAGAATCCGCCATACGCTGTGCAGAACGGATACCCATGAAACGAATCGGAGAACCGGAAGATATTGCAAATATGGTAGCCTTTCTTATAAGTGAAGATGCCAAATATATAACTGGAGGTGCTTTCCCTGTTGATGGAGGCGTCTCATCCTCAAGCTTATATTCAAAATAATTCCCAGTTAGAGACACTGCTTATGATTCAGTAATACTTCGTTTAAACCATATAGCAGAGACAAGCAGCAGTATTAGAAAGTTCGCACATAAAATAATAATACCAAATATTCCGCATGTTTCACCACCAAGCAGATAGCTGACCTGCTGGCCAAAGGTAAACCGGGAAACAGCCTCAACCCCCTGGTTAAACTTAGCCAGCATTGGCAAAAAGGCGAAGACCATTCCAAAAGGAACTGCAAGACCATTTGCCGCAGAAGCATTCTTTGAGAATAATCCAATACATACACCAAGTATGATAGAAATTATGCAACCGATGGACAAACCGATAATAAAGCGTACTATAGCTTCACCCGTGTGTTCACCCAAGAAGAGAAAGAAGCTTCCGCTAAGGAGCGTGGAGAGAAGAACGAAACCACCGATACTAAGCAGATATTCTCTCAGATTTACATTGGACATGATCAAAGCACGAAGGGTATTTGTCTCCTTTTCCTCGGCAATAATGCTTGAGGTTGCCACAATCGGAGTAAATACACAGTGCATTGTAGCAAAAATTGAAATAAAAAAGGTTCCCATACCCTCCTGCTCTTTCATCGCCTGGGTCATGACAAGAGCAATGATGGGATATACAATAAACAATACCAGCACCGGAAGATTTTTAAATACATCCTTGAGCTGCTTCTGAAATAAGGCAGAGACATTTTGTACACGCATTATACATTTAGCTCCTTTCCAGTCAGTTTCATAAATACGGTTTCCAAATCAGGTTCGGAGGAGTGAATTGCTTCTACCTCATCTCTGGTAAAGAGCTCTGCTATCTGTGCTGCATGCTCTGGTTGGTTTCTTAGAGTTATCAGCCTTCCATTTCTGCATAATACGGAGATGATGTTTTCCTGATTATATTTTCTGCATATTTCATCGGGAACTCCGTATTCCACAATTGTGCCTTCATTTAATAGAGCAATGTGATCACAGAGTTTCTGTGCCTCCATCATGTTATGGGTGGTCAGAAAGATGGTAGTACCCTCTGCCTTCAGACCCAAAAGCAGCTTATGAATCTCTTCAGCCGTTGCAGGGTCCAAACCACTGGTGGGTTCGTCAAGAAATAATAATCTTGGATGATGTAGCAAGGCTCTGGCAAGAATCAACCGCTGTTTCATGCCCTTGGATAGCTTTCCGGCATTGGCTTTCTTATCCGTTAAGCCTACTCTATCCAGTACTTTTGTCACCTGTTCCTTTTTGACATTATTAAAACGTGCAAAGAGAATTAGATTGTCATAGCAGGTCAATCTCTCATAAATTCCACTGTTATCGGTCATCATTCCAATGTCGGAATAGATGCCGCGGTCAAGTTTGTCACAGCTTTTCCCAAGAATTTCAGCAGAACCTTGATAGGACAGCTGCCCTGTCAGGATTTTAATTAATGTGGTTTTACCTGCACCGGAAGGACCTAATAAACCAAAGATTTCACCGGCGGGAACTTCAAGAGATATCCCCTTTAGTACCTCTTTCTCACGGAAAGACTTCGTAACCGTATTTATACGAATACTATTCATTATCGGTATCTCCTTCCCGCTGCTTTTTGTAATTAGATAGAAGTTCATCATACTTACGATTTTCCAGCCTTCTTTTCAACAGCATAAAGAGCAAGCCGAGCACAAATCCACCAACAAAGCAGGTTAAGAAAGAAATCCAGGCATAGTAATCATCATAGGAAAACCATTGAAAGAGCAGGATATATACAATATGAGTAATTAAGATGCAAATTAGCATGTAAGTGGTTCTTAGGATTACCAGGAGCTGTTTAAATATCTTTTCTGAGAAGAAAATACGCTGGATCAAAGATATGGTAGCGGCACTTAGAAAAAACTGAAGTATGGTGGAGGTTGCCAGCCCCTTAGAACCGAACTGATACATAGTGGACACATTCCTTGCTCCTTCACCAAAAAGTGCAGCAAATAGAATTAAAAGTAATATATCAATTGCAAATAGCACAAGAGTTTGAGTTAAAAAAGAAAGTATAGCATTATTTTTATGCTCCATTATTTCACTCCTAACTTTTTCTTTATGACAGGTGCATACTGTCTTGATACAAATAACTTTTCCTGATTGCTCATGGTCACCAGCAATTTTCCGTCAATGTCGGCTTTAATGGATATGATTTGATTAAAATTCAGCACACACGATTTGTTAACGCGGATAAAATCCAAGGCAGACAACTGCTCCTCCAACTCATAGAGCTTAAGCTCGGTTTCGTATATGTCGTTTTTCGTATAGAAGAAGGTTTTCTTATCTACGGTATCAATATAGAGCACCTTGGCTGCATCCAGAATAAAAGTCTGGTTATTCTTCTTTCCGGTAAGCTTTAAATCCATAACACGGAGCAGGGAGATCAGCTTTTCCACTTCTGTACTTATTCTGTTGCAGTTTATGGTAATTTCCGTTTCCATCAGCCTTGCGTCCTCATTAATATATATCTTCAAACAGTGGCACCTCCGTTCAGTTTAACTATACATATTTTACCATGAGTTATCAAGCTTTACGGTCTATGTTGCGTAAATCGGTTTCTTAGTTGCAAAAATATAGAACAATACTTTAAGGGAGAATATTTTATGAGCAAAGCATATTTAACAATTGATGATATATCAACTGAAAACACACCTATCCTTATGGATTATTTAAAGGAAAAGAGAATAACCCCAATTTTGTTTTCAGTAGGGGAAAATGTTGAAGTCCATTGGGATGAGGCTCTATATGCATTAAAGCTGGGAGCTATTATTGGTAATCACAGTTATACTCATCCGCATTTTAGTGAATTATCCTTGTCTGAGTGCATTAATGAAATTGAGAAACAAGAAGATATTTTAAATGAGTTATATCATTCGGCAGGCGTTGAAAGAAAATATAAACTTATACGTTTCCCTTATGGCGATAAAGGTGGAAAAAATAAAGAAAATTTACAAAATTATTTGAAGAAGAACAAATATTGCAGAATTGATGATTCAAATATAAATTTTGATTGGTATACGGAAAATGAATTAAACAAAGATATTGATATATTTTGGACATTTGATTTTGCAGAATATATGTTAAAAGAAAAGAATGGATATACCTATCAAAGTATTCTACAAAGAATACATGACAATAATCCTCCGACGGGCGGGGACTTGCTTAATAAAAACTCCCATCATATCATCCTCATTCATGACCATATTGAAACAGAAAAATTTATGCCTAATTATTTTAAAAAGCTTATTGATTATGTAATAGCTTCTGGAGTTGAATTCATTCAACCTAAATTTATAATATAGGCTCACTTATTATTAAATTCCTAAACGGATGAAGCTATATGCTTATGTTTCATATGGTGCAGACCGGCAACCTGTATTTGCATATCCCTGTATTTGCATATCTTTTGTAATTACAGGTTGGTAAGGCAAGTCATATAAATATATAAGTATATAACTTCATCTATAGCAACTATTTCCAAGATAATTCTAACCCGGCAAATTCATACATGAAAAACTCTATAAGATATCCTGTATCAAATATCCGATACTGCATCTTACCTTTTCTTCGAGGTTCAACAGATTATACCCCATAATTTTCTCAATCTTCTTAATCTGGTTGTTTACGGTATTGCGATGTACATATTGCTGCTGTGACACTAACTGCGGACTTCCGTTATTATCAATATAGGACCGTAAAAATCCCATTAAATCTGTACCGTTCTCCACATCATATTGTTCCAGCTTCCCAAAAACATCCTGATAAAAATCTCGTAATACTTTTTTATCCTTAACCGCCAGCAGAACCTTGTAGACATCCAGATCATCATAATAATTAACAAATAACTTTTTCTTTCTTGCCATTTCATTTGCTGCAATCGCCTTTTCAAAATTAACATCCTGATTGGAAAAGCCTTGCATAATTGAACTGACACCTATATTAATGGTAAAGGCATCCTTAACGTTGCGCACTAAGCTAAGCAATTCCTCCACGAATTTACGAACGTTATACATATCGCTTTCTGAAAGTACCACCACAAGATTTGATTGATAGGTAAAGGCGAGGAACATTCTCTGACTGGTTCTGGCAATCTGCTCCACAAACAGCCTTAACTTCTCCATATTATCACTATGATAATCTTCATTTGCATTCTCCAGTGAAATATTAACAAAACACAAATGACAATCATGCATATATCCATAACGCTCCATCTGCTGGATCTGTGTTTCCAGATCTCCCACTTTGAAGATAATATCTTTAATTGTGGTAGAAACACTTGCCTCCACATTCTCGTTATGCATAATTCTTGTACAAAAGTCACGGGTTACATCTACCATTCTGGTTTTCCACGGAATAGTAAAAAGAGGCATATCAACTTCATTGCAAAAGTCGATTACCTCCTTTGGTACACCTTTTATATAAGGTCCAATATTAATTACAAAAGCACTGGTGTTACTTCGATACAGCTCCTTTGTAAATTTTAAAAGCCATTCATCATCCCGGTTCATATAACCTGCGGTAAAAATTAGCTCATGTCCATGCAGGAAGGACGAAACCTCTTGATCCTCGACGATATGAACCCACTCTACAAGATTACTAAGTCCCTTATGCCCTGCCAGCAGCCTCATCTGATAAAGTGAAGCACAATTTCGATATAGCTTACTCACTGCGATTGCCATAAACGTCCTCCTTACTGCTTTACATCCAACTTAATATTGGCTGTTTTACTTATATTATTGTCAGTCTTAGGATATAAATATGCGGTGATTATATCATGTACAAACCACATGATATTGGCACTTCGTGCCAGTTATGCGCACTCACTCCGTTCGGCGCTGATATAATGTCTGCCGACATTATATCATGTACAAACCACATGATATTGGCACTTCGTGCCAGTTATGCACACTTACTCCGTTCGGCGCTGATATAATGTCTGCCGACATTATATCATGTACAAACCACATGATATTGGCACTTCGTGCCAGTTATGCGCACTCACTCCGTTCGGCGCTGATATAATGTCTGCCGACATTATATCATTCCTAAACGTCACCGTAAACCATTTTGTTTGATATATTATATCACCGCAGCTCTATCCTATGCTATGCCTCGTTTCACTGTAATCACTCTGTCATACTGCTCCTTGGTATCTTGGAAAATAATATGACTCACATTAATTACTGTAATATCTTTCAGTGCAAGTATAGTTTTTTCAATTTCTCTTGCTCTCTCCATGTCCAGAGAAGCAAAGGCTTCATCCATGAACAGGATACTTGCCTTGCTTAAAAATGCCCTGGCAATTACAATACGTGACTTCTCTCCACCGGAGACATTACGACCATTGTCATAGATCATGGTATTCGTTCCCTCCGGTAGGTTGGCTACAAAATCCGTGAGGCCTGCTGCCTGAATTGCCTTTGATATCTCCTCCTCGGAATAGTCCTTATATAACGTTATGTTATTCTTTAGCGTATCCTCAAAAATGAAGACCTGTTGTTCAATATTAGCAATTAACTTATAATAATCCTCACGCTTAATATCCTTTAGGTTGGCCCCATCAATTGTAATGGTTCCATCAGTAGGGTTAAAATACTTTCGAAACAGCTTAAGCAGTGTCGACTTTCCGCCGCCACTTGGCCCTACGATCAGATATTTTCCACCTTTTCGAAGCTTTAGATTCACATCCCGTAGCGTCAGCTCCTCGGAGTCCTCATAACCAAATTGTACGTTATTGAAACTTATCTCCTGTTTAAACTCGCTTAACTCCACTGTTTCCGGATACGTATCTGCATTCTCAAGGGTCTTATCAATTTTCTTCATCAGATCACCAGTGGACATAATCTTCGGCATGGCTTCACTAATCTCCATAATTGGCCACATCATACGCTGAATACTGTCAACAACAAGGATTAATCCACCCGCTGTGATATTCCCAATCAATACATAATATCCTACAAGACAAAGAATTCCATAGAAGGAGGAACTAAATATAACATTTTGAAAGGAAAAAATGAAAGATAGCATTCGTTCAATCAGAAATCCCTTCTGTTGAATTTCCTCACTTTTCTCATTGTAGTCATCTTGAACCTTTTTCTGAAGATTATAATTTTTCACAATATGAAAAGCTGATAACACTTCCTTAATGTAAGAAGTATAGCCGTCAAACATATCACTTCTTTCTTTAAATGCCTTATTAATTGGTCTTGAAGTAATTATATTCTGTATAAGATTTAGGATTATAATACCAATGGCAAGAAGAATCATTCTTGGGTCAACAGTTGATAACAGCCATATTCCAACAAAGAATTTGGTTATTCCATTTCCTATGGTATAAACACCGGTAATTAAATTTAATTCCAAAGTATTTAAATCATTTGTAATTGAGGATATATATTTCGCATTATTTTCCTTCTGGAATTCCGCAATATTTTTACCAAACACCTTTTTAAGATAGTGCTTCTTTAAGGCAACCATTGCTTTTCTTTTGTAATAATTGTTTACAATGGCAACAACAATTCCCAGTGGGATTAAAGCTAATGCCATTACAATTAAGAGTGGTGTATTGTCCTTTATGGTATCCATGTCACTGACCAAAGCATAATCTAAAAGCTTTAACATTCTTCTGGCAACTTCACCATCCAGTATATTGTAGACAGCTGCAATGAGTACTGACAGTACCAAGTAGGGTAAGACTCCAAGATATTTTTTTAACATGTAATCACCTCATCAAAATATTCCTTAGCAGTAAAGCAGTTCACAGCTCCGTTCTTTAACTCCAAAACATAGTCATATTGGTCGGTTACTCCTTCATAGAAGCGATGGCTGATTGCAATAACCGTATGCTCCAGACTTAAAAATACCTTTTCTATTTCTCTGCCCATTTCTTCATTAAGACTTGAGGTACCTTCATCTACAAAGAGTATCTGGGCGTTCTTTGCAATTGCCCTGGCAATGGATAATCTCTGTCTTTGACCACCGGATAGGTTCTTTCCGTTCTCTGTTAATTTCTCCTCAAGTCCATCCTTACGCTCCTCAATGATTGCTTCCAGACCACATGCTTTTACTGTCGCGTCCATCTGCTCAGGACTAACCTCACGATACAGAGCTATGTTATTCTTAATGGTATCTTCGAATAGAAATACATTTTGATAGATAAAAGCAACTTTATCGTGAAAAGATTTCTCCTGAACCGTTTTATAATCAACTTGGTCCACTGTTATTTTGCCCTCGTAGTTGTCATATACCATTGCCAATAAATTCATTAAGGTACTTTTACCAGCGCCACTGACACCCTTAATAAGATACTTTTTACCTTTCTCAATGGTAAAACTAGCATTTTTAAGTACTTCCTTTTTATCAAAAGAGAAATTCACATTAGAAACTTCTATCTTATCCTGGAAAACAAATTCCAAGGCTCCAGAACTATTGCAGCCTTCCCCTTCCTCCGGTTTCGCTATCTTATCATAAATACTGATGGAGGCTTTAATTCGATTAAGCATAGGAAACGCATCAATTAAAAACCTGCTGATCGAACTGCATAGCTGAAAAAGCAGACCAGCAACCGCAAGGCTCATGTCGTCTTGTATCTGATACCCCAAATAGATCAATACTAATACCGCAGTAATAAATCCTGTAATTTGAATTATATTTCTCTGCAGTTCGCTAAACACATTGGCTTGGTATTTTCTTTTTTCTAATCGATTAATTGACAAAAGTCCTTTTTTCAAAAACTTATCTTCAATATGATTTAGCTTTAATATTTCAATTCCTTGAAAGGTATTGGACATTTCAGTTGTAAACTCTTCATTTGTGGTGGAGATCTTTTGTTCCAATTCTGTGGTTTTCTTTTCAAATAACTTTGCCATTCCAATGAGCAGCAAAGAGAAAATAATCATGCTAATGGCCAACTTTATATCTAACACTAATAAAATTATAATTGAAATGGATATCATAGCTATATTGATTAAGAAGTTTAAAAAGCTATGAAAGAATTTATTTTCAAAGGTATTAACATCGTTAATTAAGTTGGATAGATAGATCTCCTTTGATTTTTGAGAATACTTTTTAAAGGGCAAGTTAATTATTTTATCAAAGGCCATCCTTCTGACATCCAATATGGTATCTCTCATATAACGAATACGAAGCATTCTGGAGATGAGAAAGTTAATCGGCGAATAAAGTATGAATATCACTGTTACTATGATAACATTTTTGTAATATGTAATATCGCCTTTTTCAATTGCACCTAAGATGTAAGAAAACAAACCCATTTGAGCAAAATGGTCAATTACAAACATAAAGGTTGCCAGTAAATACAGGAAAAACCTCGTTTTTCTTCGTAGTAATAATTCTTTCATATAATGATTTTACCTTTCTACATACCCGTAAATTTATAATCACAGGCATAAATTTTTAGCGTAAGTGCTTTCACTTTACGTTAATCCCCACCATATAATACAAACGTTTGTTCATTTTAGTTAATATATTATCACACTGATATCCTCGTTTCAATAGTTTTTAATGCACTAAAGCATTACTTGAGTATAATTATTTGTAACTGTTCCGAACCAAGCAGAATATTTAAAAATCAGCCCTGAAAGCTTGCTTTTTAAGGATGATTTTTAAATATTCCAGTTTGGCGAGAGCCAAACAGCGAGGAAACCGAAGGTTTTCGAGCTTAGTTTTGAACAGTTATATTACTTTCAAGCTATAATTGAGTTCAATTATAATAAATAAGATATTTAAATTTACTTGCTATCCTGGTTTCCCTATATTAAGATATTTTAGGAATATAAATAGTAATTCAGGATGAACATCGTCCTGATATGTTAAACACAGTTTACATAAATCCCAATTAGATGGAGGTATCTATGAAACATATTCTCATGATTGGCACTGGAGGGACAATTGCCTCACGCCCCACCTCCGACGGTTTGCATCCTCAACTTACCCCTGAAGAAATTCTGGACTATATCCCTGCTATCTCAAATATCTGTCATATAGATACCATTCAAATCTGTAACATTGACAGCACGAATATATCACCGGATATATGGGTTACCTTGGTGGAAACAATTCGTGATACCTATGAGCGATATGACGGTTATGTTATCTGTCATGGTACGGACACCATGGCCTATACTGCTGCCATGCTGTCTTATTTAATACAGGATTCACCAAAGCCTATTATTATCACCGGTGCACAAAGACCCATTCATGTGGAGGTTACTGATTCAAAAACAAATCTTTATGATAGTTTTCTTTATGCTTCTTCCGATGCAGCCAGTGGGGTTCAGATCGTATTTAATGGTAAGGTTATTCTTGGCACACGAGCAAGAAAGACCCATTCCAAAAGCTTTCAGGCCTTTTCCAGTATCAACTACCCTTATCTTGCCGTCATACAAGATGGACATTTGATACAGTATATCAAGCAGGAGAAGAAATCAGCTCCAACCTTCTACCAAACTATCAATCATAAGGTTGGTCTGTTTAAACTGACTCCCGGTATGGATGCTGACATTCTAGCTTATCTGCTGGATAAAAATGATGCAGTCATTATCGAAAGCTACGGTGTCGGCGGAATTCCGTCTCTTCCTCAGTATCATTTCTTTGATGTCATCCGTGAAGGCAGCTTAAAGGGCAAAACTATTGTTATGACCACACAGGTTCCGAATGAAGGCAGTGATATGACCATCTATAAAGTTGGTCATGAACTTAAAAATAAGGTGGCTCTTTTAGAGGCATATGATATGAATATGGAAGCCATTGTATGCAAGTTAATGTGGATTCTTGGACAGACAACCAGTCCTTTAGAAATAGAAAGCTTGTTTTACAAAACTATCAGTAATGACATTTTATATTAAGTTCACGAATTTTAATTCCTGGAATAAGATATCTTAATGGAATTAAATCGGAGGATTATCATGGGTTACTTTGTAACTGTAGATGATGATGTAAATATCTATGTTGAGGACTTAAATCCCCAAAGTGATAAAGTCATCGTATTCCTGCATGGATGGCCGGGAAGCCATAAACTTTTTGAGTATCAGTTTGACCAGCTTCCCAAACTAGGTTATCGTTGCATTGGACTTGATACACGAGGATTTGGAAATTCGGATAAACCGTTTGATGGCTATGACTACGATACCTTAGCAGATGATGTACGAGGTGTTATTGATGCACTGGGATTAAGAAACATTACCCTGGTAGGACATTCTACCGGAGGAGCAATCGCAATCCGCTATATGGCAAGGCACAAAGGTCACGCAGTCTCTAAGCTTGGACTTTTTGCTGCGGCAGCTCCCAGTTTAATCAAACGTCCCAACTTCCCCTATGGAGTTAATAAGGATGTGGTAACAAACATCATTGAAGGAACGTATACGGATCGTCCTAAAATGCTTCAGGGCTTTGGTGATATTTTCTTTTATCAATACACCACTGGTCCATTCATGGATTGGTTCTTCCAGCTTGGTCTGCAAGCCGCAGGCTGGGCAACAGCAGCTATTGCAGAGACCTGGATCAAGGAAGTACTATTCTCCGATTTAAGATCAATCCGTGTACCGACTCTAATTATTCATGGAATTCATGATAAAGTAGTTCCTTTTGAGTTAGGTGAAATACAGCATCAGCATATACAGAGTTCTAAACTGGTTCCTTTCGAATTTAGTGGGCACGCTTCTTTCTATGATCAAATGGAGGATTTCAATAAAACTCTGGTGGCTTTTGTTGAAAATAAATAGTATGAATAGGACAATAGCTTCTCCCTCTTTATCATAGATTCTATTGTCCTATTATTATAATAGAAAGAGAGAAATAAACAACATGAGAAAACGAAAAGAGGTACTAACTATTACGGTATTAATTGTGATATGCTGTGCAATTATGGCAGTTGTGGACGGAATAATACAACCAGACTACGCTGTGAAATCAGTGATTAAGATTATTGTCTTTTTAGCTGCACCAGTAATATATTCCCTATGTAATAAAGATTTAGACTTGAGAAAAAATCTTAAATGGAAGAAAAAAGGTGTTAAATTAACCTTTGGGCTAGCAGCAGGAGTCTATCTTATTATATTAGGTGCATTTTATGCAGGAAAAGATATCTTCGACTTTTCAGGGATAACAACGTCATTAACTACAAACATAGGTGTAACAGTTGATCGCTTTGTATGGGTTGCACTATACATATCGTTTGCAAACTCCTTTTTGGAAGAGTTTTTCTTTCGCGGCTTTGCATTTTTGACAATAAAGAAACTTATGCCCAGAAAATTTGCATATATATTTAGTTCATCCATGTTTGCTTTATATCATATTGCAATGATGACTGGGTGGTTCTCTATAGGAATGTATTTTATTATTTTGGTGGGGCTATTTGCAGGTGGTTTGATTTTTAACTATTTGAATGAAAAAAATGAGACAATCTATAGCTCGTGGATGGTTCATATGTTTGCTAATTTTGCGATTAATACAATAGGATTTATTCTGTTTGGAATATTATAGTTTAAGTGGGATACGCCTTACGTTCTTCCTTTTTCTCCAAAACACAAGGTATAGTAGCTATGACGGTATTTTAGTCCTATTTTGTAATATTATCTGTACAGTAATGGGAATCAATAGTAAAATCAATATAAACATACGAAAGTGAGGCTATTAGAATGAAGCAGCTGGGTACCAAAAAGAATATTTCCGCCATGACTCCTAACGCTCTGGCTTCTATTAAGAATTATTATAATCTTATAATTGAACGTTCCAATCTTGCTTTCTTTGATTTTAATCTGGAAATGAATCCACTGGATTCTTCTCATACAAAAATATCCGACATGCAACGCTTTTCCATTACTGCTGAACAGCTTTTAAAACAGAATTTATTCCATCATTCTTATACCATGGTCGTTTTTGATATTGATTGCTTTAGAAAAGTAAATGAAATTATAGGCTATTCTCGCGGGGATGACTTATTACAATACATTGAAAATACGTTACAAACCTATATATCTGCACCTGATCTTTATTGCCGGGTACATGACGATAACTTTGCATTATTTTTAGCTGACTATAAAGAGATTGATATTGCCTTACTTGTAATTCAACTCACAGAAGAGATATCAAAATTCACTTCTCCTGTTAACATCAATTTATCCTTTGGTATCTGTAAGGCTGAGTTTGCAGAACATGATATCCCTTCCCTTTGCAGCAGAGCCTTCTATGCAAAGAGTACAATTAAAGGCAAAGAACAGCAGCTGCTTGCTGATTATGATGAGGTTATCCAAAGTAAAGATCCCATTTTTCAATAATTTTATTCTGTATTTTATATTATAAGCATAACTCAACTTAGCTCTGTGTATATTGTAATTAGTAAGATATGATGCTCCCTGTTTCCTAAGTATACTGTCTACCCTCATATAAAGTTTGGTGTAAGAAAACCGCTTCCAAAGAAGCGGTTTTTCTGCATTACTTAATCAATTAATTCAAAATCTACACTTAAAACATCAGCACTGTTACTTCCTAGCATTACGCAGAAATCCCCTGCATCAGCTTTATAATTATTATTGAAGTCATGGTATTTTAGCATTTCTATTGTAATATCAAAGGTAACTTGTTTTTCTTCTCCAGGTTCCAATGTAATCTGCTGATAACCCTTCAATTCCTTAACTGGCCGCACTGTATTTCCAACCATATCCCTGATATAGAGCTGAACGGTCTCAATGCCTGCATATAAGCCAGTATTTTTAACCCATATACTTGCTTTCAAGGTATCCCCTGCCTTCATTACTGCTTTATCCAGCTGTAAGTCACTGTACTCATAACTAGTATAACTAATCCCATATCCGAATGGAAATAGAGGCTCGTTCTTAGTATCAATATACCTCGTTAACCACGGCCTGCCTGTATTGTAATAGTTATAATAAACCGGAATTTGTCCGATTGTTCTAGGAATACTCATTGTTAATCGTCCGCTTGGATTGACATCTGCATATAAAATATCTGCAATTGCATTGCCACCTTCGGTTCCGGGGAACCATGCCTCTAATATCGCAGATGCTTTTTCTGCCAAATCTCCAATTTCAAGAGGTCTTCCGTTCATAAGCACAAGGGTAGTGGGTTTATCCAGTTTAAAAATCTCATTTGCTAATTCCTCTTGAACACCGGGAAGTGTAATATAAGCACGGCTGGCTGCCTCCCCTGACATATTCTGCTCTTCTCCCAAGGCTAACAATATAACATCTGCCCATCTGGCTGCCTCTATAGCCTTTTCAAAATTCAATTCATCTGCATTATTAAAATCGCAGCCTGATTCTATCCTTATGTTTTCGCTGCCGATTTTATCACATACACCTCTATAAAGTGATATTGTCTCCTCGGCTTTCCCAAGAGCACTCCAAGGACCTAAGATATTGCAATTATCTGCATGCGGTCCGATAATTGCCACCTTCTTATCCTTTTGCAAAGGAAGCATTCCGTCGTTCTTAAGTAATACCATAGATTTTGCAGCTATTTCTCTGGCAGTCTTTGTAAATTCCTGATTTACAAAGGTTTTTTCTGCCTTCTGTGGATCTGCAAAGCGGAAAGGATTTTCAAAGAGCCCTAACTTATCTTTTAGCTTTAGGATTCGATATACCGCTTCATTAAGAAGTTTTTCGTCTGCTTTTTCTTCTCGAACTAATTCACCTAAATTGTGAATATAGCAGGGGGTCATCATATCAATATCAACTCCTGCTTCCATTCCAAGTTTAGCTGCAGCTTTCTCGTCTTTCGCAACCCCATGTGGTATCAATTCTCCAACGGAACCCCAGTCAGAAATAACAATGCCTTCAAAGCCCCATTCCTCACGAAGTATATTTCTTAGAAGATATTTATTACCGGTAGACGGAATTCCGTGAACAGTATTAAAGGAAGCCATCACCATTTCACACCCGGCATCCACTGCTGCTCTATAGGCTGGAAGATAGTATTCCCGTAAGGTGCGGTCTGATATATCTACCGTATTGTAATCTCGTCCAGCCTCGGATGCGCCATAAGCGGCAAAATGTTTTACACAGGCTGCAATGTTGTACGGTTGAGTAAAATCTCCCTGATAACCTTTAATAGCTGCCACTGAAAAAAGGCTATTAAGATATGGGTCTTCTCCTGTGCCTTCCATAACTCTTCCCCATCTCGGATCTCTTACCAAGTCCGCCATTGGGGAAAAACTCACATGAATACCTGCGAGTGAAGCTTCTATTGCAGCAATCCTGGAGGACTCCTCCATGCACTTCATATCCCAGGAACACGCAATTCCCAAAGGGACAGGAAATATTGTTCGAAATCCATGTATGACATCGAACATGAACATAAGAGGTATTTTATTACCTTTAGCCAAATATTCCGTTTGAATATCAATCATATCCTTTGCATTGGATACTCCAATAACAGATCCGCTCT
>JASGEU010000061.1:0-20520 GCA_047606065.1 Mobilitalea sp. | reverse complement strand
CATAAATAGCGGCAGTTTTTCCTTTTAGCCTGCTTTTATAGTAAGTCATCTCCTGTTCTATTTGGTCCAGTTCATCCGCAATGACTGCCTCTGTTCTTGCCGTAAGTTCCGGGTCACCAAAGAACTTCGCCATATTTCTAAGTGACTCAATTGTCGCTTCCACACCTACGAAATTAACCTTCATCCAGGGGGTACCATATTTTGTTTCAATTAATTCTGCAATATAGTTAATGGAACGATGACACTGAACTACGCTTAAGTTTGCTTGATGAGCATTTGCTATATCCTCCATGCTGGCACCACCGGTAAATACAGATACGATTTCATATCCAATCCGCTTTAATAGTCGCTCTGTCTCCCATCCATCACCGCCAATGTTATATTCACCCAGAAGATTAACGGAAAACTTATTTGTAATCTTTCTATCACCTTCACCGATAACATATTTAATTAACTGATTATTTGCAATGTGATGGCCTGCTGACTGGCTGACACCTTTGTATCCCTCACAGCTGAAGGCGATGCATTTAATTCCATATTCTTTCTCTGCCCATTTCGCTACGGCGTGAATATCATCACCAATCAGACCAACAGGACAGGTGGAGCATATCATAATTGTTTTTGGGTGAAATAATTCCATTGCCTCTTCAATTGCTTTCTTTAACTTTTTCTCACCACCAAAGACAATATCCGGCTCTTGCAGATCTGTAGAGAAACAGTATTGCAGATAATTATCTTTACCCTCTTCCGTCCTGGCTTTATGTCTGCGGGTTCCCCAGGAATAATAAGCACAACCGATTGGTCCATGAGTGATGATAAAAGCATCTTTAATTGGTCCAACTACAACACCCTTGCAGCCTGCATAACAGCAGCCTCTTTGGGTGATGACGCCCGGTATGGTTCGTACGTTCGCAGCAATTTCATTTTTCTCACTATGGTTAACATCTACCATGTGCTCTTTACGATTTTTATAAACTCTGGAATTATATTGGTCCAGCACCCGATTCATTGTATTCATAGTTACCTCCAATCTACCGTACTAATAGGCCTCTGTCGTTGTCTCTCCATTACGTACCCGGTAGCTTTCAAAAATCGGAAGAATAAATATCTTTCCATCCCCCGGATTACCGGTACTATTTACATCCATGATGGACTGGACCACCTTATCCACCTCGGTATCCTCAACAATCATTGTAAATACTCGTTTTGATATCAGACGCTGTGTTTCTGATAAATATTCTCCCGTTGCTGTTGCAGGTATTTCTCCGGAATCAACAATGGTTCTAAGCAGCGTCATATCGATCAGTTTCTTTCCCCTTCCAAGCACCTTTCTGCAGGTAAAGGCTGGAACTCCAGCTTCTGCTAAGGCTTCTTTGGTCGGGTTCACTTTATTCTGTCTGACAATCGCCATAACTTCCTTCATGCCCGAATCCTCCAATCTTTTAAATCCTGTAGTTCTTTTAAATCCTATAGTCCTTTTGCAGCTGTTTGGAGCCTTTACAGTTACAGCCCTTTTTTCTTGGTACTAATGGTATAAGCTTCTTCCACTGGGCTGACAAAGATTCTTCCGTCACCAAAGTGGCCATTATCACCTGTTCTCGCGTACTTCATAACAATCTTAACCACATCATCCTTATCCTTATCTTCCACTACCATAAGAAGCATTTCCTTGGGTATCTCATCATAAAATACCTCTCCAACCTTAACTCCCTTTTGCTTGCCACGACCATATACATCCATCTTAGTAACTGCAGGAAAGCCAGCTGATAATAATTCTGATAATACAATTCCGACCTTTTCTGGGCGGATAATTGCTCTAATTAACAACATAAATTAACCCTCCCCTTAATTAAATATCTAAAATACCATGCTCCATTAACAGCTCTTCTAATCTTTCCTGTTTCATGGGCTTTGGTATAACAAACATGTCATTTCCATCAATCTTACTTGCTAGCTGGCGATATTCATCTGCCTGACCGGCTGCTTTATCATAATCAATTACTGTCTTTTTATTGATCTCTGCTCTTTGCACCATATTATCTCTTGGTACAAAATGTATCATTTGGGAACCAAGTTCCTTTGCAAAAGCGCTTACAAGATCTGCTTCTCCATCTACCTTTCTGGAATTGCAAATAATACCCCCAAGTCTTACTCCACCGGTATTTGCATACTTTTGAATACCTTTCGAAATGTTATTAGCTGCATACAACGCCATCATCTCACCGGAAGCAACAATATAGATTTCCTGTGCTTTTCCTTCTCTGATTGGCATTGCAAAGCCACCACAAACTACGTCACCAAGTACGTCATAGAATACATAATCCAGATCATCCGTATAGGCTCCCAATTGCTCCAGCAGATTAATGGAGGTGATAATACCACGTCCAGCACAGCCAACGCCCGGTTCAGGACCACCGGATTCCACGCAACGAATATCCGCGAAGCCCTTCTTCAAAATGAAATCCAGGTCAATATCTTCTCCCTCTTCCCTAAGGGTATCCAGTACCGTTTTCTGTGCAAGACCGCCTAAGATTAATCTTGTTGAGTCAGCTTTCGGATCACATCCTACGATCATGATGTTCTTCCCCATTTCTCCTAAGCCTGCTGTTAAATTCTGTGTGGTCGTTGATTTGCCAATTCCGCCTTTTCCGTAAATTGCAACCTGCCTCATATAATATCCTCCTTTAAAATAAATAGATTGTTATAAGCTGCACCGCCGTGAACTTTAGAATAAATATTAAAAAAAGACATCATTACTTTCTTTGTAATGACGTCTCTGTCCAATAGAGCTCTGTTTATGTTCACATCAGCGGTATTTATAGTTGCAATTCTATCATCTGAATATCTGTGATTCAATGCATCGAATTGTTGAAATTAACTAATCTTATTTCCATATTTTTGCGCATATTACACTATGCCACATTCCGCTTATATCGATTCTTACCCCTTTAAAAACTTGTCTTTATAAATAATTAAGTAACTTTTATCCGAACATAACTAATTCAATTTTTTAGCAACAGTAGATGCTCTTTTGGCAGTGTAATTTTATTTGGAAGCGTCTCATCAAAATCCCTCTTCCATACCGGGTTAGGTACAATCCACCATAACTTATTCTCCTCTGTCTCTGTTGATGCCTTCAAAATTAATCTTTTTTCAAATGGTCCTTCCGAAAATCCTTGCAGTGACACAGGCACCATATTTTCCTCGTTCTGATTATGAGCTGCCTGTATATGATGCGCTCTTATACCTACAAAGTTTACCTCGTTATTCACGAGCACATCCGTCCTTAAAATTACATTCCAATCAATTGCCTTGATTTGATAATCTGATAGTTTCACTGCTCTTGATATATTTTTACACCCGGTTAACTTTGCACTGGTAACATAAGTTGGATGATTAAAAATGTCCTGTTTTTTTCCTTCTTCTACAATTCTTCCCCTATCTATAATAATGATCTTTTCAGAGAAACGATACAATTCATCCCTGCTATGAGATACCATTAGAATTTCGCCCTGGTACGCTGTAAGTACTTCTAGCAATTCCTGCTGTAACTGCTCTTTTAAAAAAGAATCCAGTGCTGAGAAGGGCTCATCAAACATTAGCACCTTTGCCTCATAAGCAAGCATTCTTGCAAGGGCAACCCTTTGTTGTTCCCCTCCCGATAGCTGCTGCGGGTAATGATTGCGTAACCTTTCAATTCGTAATAATTGCAGAAGTTTATCCAGAACTTCTTTTTTATCCTTTTTACCAGATACTGCAATAGAGATATTTTCACTGACCGTCATATTAGGAAATAGAGCGTATTGCTGAAACATATAGCCTACTTTACGTTCTCTGGCAGGCAGATTTATCTTTTTCTCCGAGTCAAAGAGTACCTTGTTATTAAGAACAATTCTTCCTCTATCCGGTGTCACAATGCCTGCAATACATTTTAGTGTAAGACTTTTTCCACAACCGGATGCCCCCAAAAGTCCTGTTGACTCCTGCTGAGTGTCAAAATTAACGGATAAAGTAAAATTCTTATATTGTTTGTCAATGCTGACTTCTAAGCTCAAAGTTTCCTCCTAACTGAACGTCATAAGACCAAAGGATTTTTTATATCACAGGAATTTCAGAGGAATTTCCTGTGATATAAAAATAAGCGCCTTAGATTTCTCTAAGACGCTCTTGTCATCAATAAATTGGTTAATGAGGCTTTACGTAAATATTATGGCAATTATAGCCTCATCATTCTTCCTTTGTCAATAACAATTTTTCCTATTTTTGTTTAACATATCTTAATAACCTTCGCTTATAATATACGAATTCTTCTTATGAATTTCTCTTCTCGACTCTTATTGTACTCTTATCGTAACTTGTTGCTGCTTCTTATCGTATTGGACATGCACCTGTACTGCACTCATTATCTATGATATCATGCTCGTCTTCATCATCCAGCTGGGCAAGCAAATCATAATCAATTGCCTTAACCTGTTGCATCCGTATATCATAATCTTCTTTTGTGGTACACTCATAAGGTAAAAGTGGATAAGTTTCCTCCATTAAGGGAAGGAATGTAATTCCAACCACATAATCAAAATTATCATAAACCCAACGTGCAACTTCTTCCCACTCATGATCTCTAACGTGTACAGTGATTGAGGAATTATGGTCCGACCAGCGAAGCATGGATAGCTTATATAGCTCCAATTGTTCAATTGCACCAACATCATACTTTGTTCTTCCCTGAGGGGCTTTAATCGGAAATTCAATTACTTTAATGGAGCCGTCTTCGTCCGATTGTCCTACCTCATTGTAGATAGGATAGCTGCCTTGCTGCTCAATTAGTTTAAACAAAGGATCGGAAGCTGCAATACGGATTCTTCTGATATAATAATCTGAATGAGCAAAGTGAATCCCTGAACTTACGCAGGGCAGGGTGGATAAGCTTCCCTCTGGCTTTATTGTTGTCATAAGCTTAGGCGGAAGAATGCCAAGTTCCTTGGAATAACGTTCACCCTCCACATGCACTACTTCCCTAAGCTGGGAGAGCAGATCGCCAAGCACATCATAGCTCATATTTGTTTTATTAACCATGTCCATCATACCTGTTAAGGAAACTCCAACGATTCTGTCCTCCTGCATAACCTTATTCCAGTCCTCTAATTCTACTTCCACTAAAGTCATACGGATAGCAACTCTGGTGGAGAGTTTTATAACTCCAAATAAAGTTTCTTTGTCCAGTTCATTGTTTTTTACAAAAGCCATCAGGTTATTTGTGGTTAGGTTACAGCACTGCTTTGACTGGAGAAGGATTTCTCCACAGGGATTGCAGCCTTCAAAAGTAGCCTTCCTTCGATGAGCCTCCCTTCCATTAATAAATCCGGGTTCCCCATTAATTCGTATGGAATGGAGAATTTCTTGAATACGTTCCAAGGAAGGATTCTTGTGGTAAAGAACCGAGTTATTACTCATGCGGCGATGGGAGATTTCCTTATCCTCAATCCAATTCCCATCAACCACTTTATAAATATTTCTCTTTGCCTGAATTACCGCTTCATCCTCCTCATCACAGATGACCATCATTGCACTTCTTCTCACGCCTCCGGATACAACATTCTCACTGATAATTGTAGCAATATCCAGAATATCCAGGGAAGCTAATTGCCCTGTCGTTCCACGTTCAAACACCTTATTAATCTTTTCAAACATACGTTGAATGGATTTATGGCCGGATGCCCTGCCACCAAAGCGTTTTAATCGCTCTCCCTCCGGTCTTACATAGCTATAATCAATTGTCAAATGCAATATCCCTTGATATTGTTCCTCTGTTACCACCTTAAAATAGGTCTCAAGCGCCTCACACCAGCCTTCTTTACTATCACCCACCAGCAGCAACCCACGAGAGCAATCTTTCTCATCCAGGAAAAGCTTTGTGTTCTCCATCTCATCCTTTGAAGTGATACTTCGTACCGTCTCATCATATCTACTCTCTAAATTAATCTTTCGAACCCAGGGAAGCTTCTTAATCTGTTCCTTATCAATTCGTATCCCAACTCCACTGCCAACCATTAGTAAATAGAATACATCTACAAAGTCTCTCATCGTTGCAATGTTTGTAAATGCGCAATTATAGTTAGACAAAGGATATTGATTAACCACCTCTGTTCCTCCCATATACAGTGTTCTGCCTGATGTAAAGGTTCTAAGGTGGAACAAATGATCAAAAAGCAATTTGGCTTCTTTATCCTCTTCCGCGTAGTCAACGGGTATCCCCTGCTTTTGTTTATGTAAAATGCCCAGATTAATATTATATTCTGTAGTTCTAAGCACTGTCTCCGTCCAATGTTCTCGCCGCTTCTTATCCTGTAGGTACCGTGAATAGGTTCTTAGATAAACAAATTCTCCAATATGACTAAGCGGAGTCTCAAACTTGCTATATTGATTAATAAAAGCTTCTTGTAAAAGCTTTTTCATGTTAACACCAGCCTTCCTTTATAATCTATGTTAATTTGACATTCTTGTCTCCCGCATAAAGCTATACGCTATATATTGTATCGTAATTATATCCAACCACAATATATATGTCAATCAAAGTTTTAAATCTCTAACTGTCACCATTCGACCTTTTTTTGCATATATAATTATAGAATAATTTGTAAAGGAGTGTCGATTTATGATATTGGGTATCCTTACCGAAGCGAATTTCTTTGTTGTTTTTATAGCTCTTATTATTGTTTTCTTCTTAATAGGTTTACTTATTGGTTTAGTTTTATGCCAATTTAAACAATTATGCATAGAAAAAAATTGTCATCATAAGGAATGCAAGGAACATGAAGATTGTAAGGACCATCACGGCGGTAATAAACCTGATGATTGCAAAGAACACCACGGATGTAAAGAGCACGATGATTGTAAGGATCATCACGTTGGAAAGGATAAGTGTAAGCAACCGAGAAAGTTACCTTTTGAGCTGTATGGAAACGAAAATGAATTACTAACCGGACAGCCAAGTGGCAGAAGGTCCAAAAGGGCAGTTACGGCAGATTATCAGGAAACTTATACTACTCCAAATCAACCAGATCTTCGTAGAAGAAATCCAGCAAATGATCCACGGAACTTAAATGATCCTAACAGAAATGATACTAGAGCAGCTGATTCTGGAACTATAAATGATCCTAGAACTGCGACAGATGCACGGAATATAAATGATGTCTGGAGTGTGAACAACGCTAGAAATACCAATGATGCAGAAGCAAATACTCAACCAGATTTAAGACGCAGAGTCAGTAATCCTTCTGTATATCCAGACCCTAGCAGTGTACCGGAGCAGAATGTTCCAACTTCTGAAGCAAATCAAGCAGGAGAAGAAAACAATCAGGAATTGAATCAAGGGCAGGAAGTTAGGCAGAGAAATCGTCCTAGTAATTCTGTTTATAGAAATTATAAGCCATTTTGGTAAAATACTTCACTTGTCATAAAAATGGCTGACAGTCTATAACTGGAATTATTACCAGCTTAACTGTCAGCCATTGTTTTATCTTTCTGTTTTTTCGTTCTTGGCATTGAACTCATGGTTAATCTTCGCCTGTTTACTTACCTGTTCCGTATTGGTTGAAGACGACTGCTTTGTTTTGTTTTGTTCTTCCGTCTCTTTACGGTATCTTTGATTTGACTGTTTACTCACATTATCACCTCCAAATATCTAATAATAGTGTGTCATAGTCAATCAAATCTATTCATTATTTTACTTCAATGGAAACTTCCACATTGCCTTCTACAATCATACTTGGATCAATAATTAATATTTCATTTTCAATTATTTGACCATTTACCAACCAATGATCAAATTTTAAACCTTTGGGAACTATGGCTTTAATCTGTGTTTCAATATCAGGATAATAGGTCCCATTAAAATCTTTTGCTGTCTGATAGGAATTTACCTTTACTTCGCATTTATCAACCGCTTTCACATTCAGATTATAAGGTTCACTAAGATTATAAAAGGAGCGGAAGGTGCTCAATATAAACTTCGCTCGTACATTGGCATATCCTTTAATGGCCTCTATTTTTGCTGGAAGATCTAAGGGCGATACCCAATCTTCTAATAAGGACTTATCATAAGTATGACTTAACTCATTAGATCTCGCCGTATTCATCTCATCAAGAACTGTGCTTAGATTATCTTTCGAAAATGCCCCGTTAAGGAGATCCAGCGTTTTCTTAATAAATATATCTCTACAGTCTTCTCTCCTCATTAGTTGACCGAACAGAGGACAAGCATCCCTCAAATCCCCATTAAGACCCATGAATTTACCAAGATTATTTTTGGTTGCGGCTTCCCCGTAGATACCAAAGCTGTAATCTAAATCATGCAGCAAAAACCTCCACTTGCCATCAAAGGGCCCTTCACCATAAGCTTCTCCATCCTTCGCATAATAACGATAGGTTCTATAATTATTATGCGGCCAGTCCTCGTTTCCAATGTATACCTGCAATGCGTAATATTCCAGATAATTTTGTACATCAAAGACCTTATTAAGTTCCTGATAGTTTGACTCTATGGTTAAATCCATATTGGAATAGGTATCATAAAGACTCTCATATTCCTCCACAGCTTTTAAATTCTCACCATCCGCATCCTGTTCTTTAAAGAGTTCTCCACCTTCTAATATCTCAAAACTTCCAGTGTAATCACCGTAATGATCTTCAAAGTATTCATCTCCATAGACTTCATGCAGCCAGAAGAAACCTCGATATTCTCCATTTACAAATAAAGCTGCTGGTCTGACTGCTTCATAGTCCTGATATCCTGCCTGTCCTGCAAGGGTTTGAAATAGTTCGTCTCTTATAAAAGCAAATCCATTATCATTCCCACAGTTACGAAGTACTAGCTGTTTAAAAGAATCGAGCTCATTTCCCTCTCCATCCGCTGAAGTTTTTTCCGGGAAGAATTCATATCGAAACTTATTGTTCTCCTCGTCATATTCTTTTCTGGCAAATAGTTTAATGGATTTTTGTTCCCTTGCTCTGGACCAGCCGCCATAGGTTCTAATTCCTGCTGCTTGTCCTATAATTTGCTCCCCATTGGGTAAAAATGCTTCTAAATAAACCTCACGTTCACTTTCTCTCCCACGCATATTAAAATTTGCCGGATCATCAGGTTTTATTTCTAAACCTGGGTTCGCCGCAACAAAATCATCTCTAAGCTTTCCTTCCACAAAGATTCCATATTCATAGTCGTATAGATTATAGGGATCTGTTGTGACTGAAAATACTAAGGTATCAAATCGATCCGTCATGTCCTGCCCAACAAAATATGTATGCGTAACTATATCTGATTCTGATCCGTCTTCAAAAAATGCCTTTGCTTTGATAACGGTTGCCTTTGTTGTGGCTTTTGACTCAAGTAGAATTGCTTCTGTGTACTTTTGGGCAGTTTGATCAGGGTCAGCACCATCCAACGTATAATAGATTACTCCACTCTTATCTGTGAGTATCTCTACCTCAATACTTTCCGTATAAAAGTAATTTGTTCTGGAAAATGCAATTCCATCCTTAGGTATTACTGCCTCCGTTTCCTTGGGCCACTCTATAGATTCCAAATCAGTCTCCGCTTCCGAGGATATTGATTCTGTGCTTGTCGGTTCTACCGTAACTTGATCTTTATTACCACCTGCCCCATCTTTCTCCTTGTTTGGGTTGCTGCAGCCCGTTAATCCAATGGCAGCAAGCAGTAATAGCATCACAAGCGTGTATCTTCTCATTTTTACCCACATTTATAGTTCTCCCTTTTGTATGTTCTAGTTTAGGTAATTGCGATTAAAAGGCTCCTTCTCCAAAGGCCTCCATCCTGTAGTACTATATCATTACAATCTTTTATACCTAATGGCTATTATAACTTATTTCTTGGAAAATAAATACTACATTCTTGGCAGTAATCGGATAATTCTATCATCTCCTCGAGTTGCATTTCCACTTAATTCTCTGTTGCTGGTAGTAATATAAATAGTGCGGTCTTTTGCAATATAGACATCACGTAACCTGCCAAATTCATTAAATAACCAGGATTCGATATTTTCTACTGCTGTTCCTGCTTCATCTAAATCAAATACGAGTAATTGCTTCCCTCTAAGACTTCCAACTACCAGCCTGCCAGCCCAAGGGCCTTGATTAATATAGGCAATACCCGAAGGTGCCCAGGTATTATTTTCACTATGGATTAGCGGTTGTATTGTTCGAACCCCTTCTGCAGTTTCACTTCCTTCAACCAACGGCCAACCGTAGTTTCCGCCAGGAACAATAATATTAATCTCATCATGTGCAGTCTGCCCATGTTCAGATTCGTACATAATATTATTTTCACCCCAGGTTAGCCCCTGAGGATTTCTATGACCATAACTATACACGGGTGAATTAGGAAAAGGATTGTCTGCCGGAATACTTCCGTCCAATTCTAGTCTTAGGATTTTTCCTGCCAAACTGTTTAAATCCTGTGCCAGTTCTGCGACATTAGCATCTCCCGTGGCAATATATAACTTATTATCCGGACCAATCTTAATTCTGCCGCCATTATGCTGTCTGCTTGCAGGAATCTTATCTATAATTACTTTATCTATAGATGCCGTTTGCCCATCTACAAGCATCCTGACCACCTGACTGTATATCTGATTGTTCTCTTGATAGGTATACATAACATACATATAATGGTTCTCAAGAAAATTTGGATCCAGAGCCAGCCCCATAAGCCCGCCTTCACCAGTGCTTATAAATGGCGGTGTAAATCGATAAATAGGTTCTGGATTTAAGACACCATTTTCAATACTCCTTATATTCCCTACTCGTTCTGTAAAATAAATGACTCCATCATCACTAATATCAATTGCCCATGGTAGGATTAAATTTTCGGCAACTATCTGTACCTCGTATGGAAATTCACCCGGTGAAATCTCATAGTTCGTATTATTCATTCCTTTTGCCTCCATCTTCTTTCAGCCTTATTGACTCTACAGGAAATACACCTCTAAAATGCTTATTCAAAGCAGATGCATTCTCTAAGTTCTTGCAGTTATACTATATCTTATGTGATTTTCTTTAGAAGTATGGTATTAATATTAGAACAAATTCTCCTATAGATCAAAAAAAGAACCCCCTGACTGATTGGTCCCTCCAGTCAAAGAGCTCTTCCTTATTCAACTTAATTAAATTTATTGTAATTATTTACTCTTTGATAGCTCAGCCAGCTCCGTAAATAACTCTTTATCTGATTGAGATACCTTAATGTTAGTGCTAAGAGCCTTACCCTCGGGTGAGGTTATAATGATTTCAATTACTGCCCCTTCCTCAATGCCCTGGCTACTAATCGCATTCATAAACATTGGGAATTTCGGATGGTTTTGGGTAAATTTATCCCAGGCACCCTTTAATTTTAATATTTTAGCTGGATTCATCATGATAAAATACTCCTTATTTAAGCAATTGCAAGTACTCCTGCATCCTACTGCAATTACTTGTTAATTAATCATTTGAAAATTTAGATAGAGAAATAATTGCCTTACAGCCAATTACAAAGGTAACAATACATATTAATATAACCGAAATTGACCATCTTATGTCCGGGTTTGCTGGTATTGCAGGCAGGATGATATCTTTAAAAATCTCGGAGGTAGAACCAAGTACGAAACCTATAATCATCCAATAGGTTTGATGAGGGAAACGGTTCATGGTCCACTCGATTGGTTTTGTAATTAAAAAGATACCTATCAGTGTAGCAATTCCAAGGATTCCAATATACACAACATCAAAATTCGTGATTGCCTGCAGCATGGATTCATACATACCCAGCACTACTAACATATGCGAGGTACTAATTCCAGGCAATACCAGAGCTAGTGCTATAATTATTCCTGTGATTAACAGCATTGCATAATGTGCCAGACCTGATCCGTTACTAACATCAAAATTACCTTTTGGTATAAACCCTATGGAAATGACGATTCCTAATCCGAGCAAAAAATAAATTATTGAGGATACACCAAAAGCATTCTGTTTCGTTTTCTTGTAAAGGGCAGGGATACCACCAATTACTGCACCTAAAAAGAAGAAAGATACCGGAAGCGGAAAGGTCTCTAACGCCCATTTAATTGCAAAGGCAAGAGAACCTATACCCAGCATAGAACCAACACCAAACTTAACCAAAAAAATTGTATTTCCTTTAATGTCTTTTAAAAAATTGCTGATTGCACCAATGAGCTTATCATAGATGCCTAAAAGTATGGCCATTGTTCCTCCGCTTACACCCGGAACACTCATGGAAGAACCAATGAGAAAGCCTTTTAATATTAATAATATATCGCCTCTTAATTTAGTCTTCATCGTTTTACTGATACCCTGCGATTCGTGGGATACCTGTCTCCTTCCGATTATGGATAAATAAATCTCTTTGTACCTTTTACAATGTTTCACTATAAAATACTGTTTCGCAATTATCTAATTTATATGCCCACTACTTCCTGCAGTTTATCCTATGTAACTCCAAGCATGTTCTATACAATGAATTTTAGGTTTCTTCTATTTTAACATGCCTCAAGGTTATAGTACTTATGTAAGACATGTGCAATTCCATCTTCATTGTTTGATAATGTAATCTCATCTGCAACTTCTTTTAACCCATCACAGGCATTTCCCATGGCTACACCAAGTCCTGCAAACTCAATCATTGAGACATCATTTAATTGATCACCAAATGCCATTACTTCTGAAGGGTCAATCTCTAGTCTATCACAAACCGCCTGTAAGGAGGATGCCTTATTAATTCCTTTCACGGTAGCCTCAAGAAAATACGGTGTAGACTGTACGAAGGATAATTCCTTCTGAAAAGGTTCTTTAATTTGCTCAATGACAGGTACTAACAGCTCCTTTGGTGCTGCAATTAATACTTTTACTGGATTAAAGTCTACTGCCTCTGCCACATTATCAACCTCTTTAATCCCAATGTTATTTAACTTACTCTCAAAGCCAATCATGAATTCATCCTTGCTAACGGTATAATAATCTATACCATCATCAACGATTGGGGTTACCGGCATGTCTTCAATATGTTTTAAAAGTTTCACCGCCACTTGATTTGGGAGACTTTCCTCGTAAAGTACTTCCTTTGTAGTGGCATCTACTACTTTACCTCCATTATAGGATAGAAGGATTCCGTTGTATTTTTCGAGTTCAAGAGCGTCACTTTCTCTCTTTAATCCCGGGGTAGGTCTTCCGGTAGCAAGTACTACGGTAACACCTTGCTTCTGTACTGCAATCAGTGCTTCTTTTGTTCTTTGTGATATTTCCTTCTGGTCATTGTTCAAGGTTCCGTCCAGATCCAGTGCTATCATCTTGTATTTCATTTGCCGTTCCTCCGAAGTGCATTTCTAATGCTTGTTTTATTCTTATGGTATCACCCTGACATTCCTCAATTACTTTTGTAACAGCATCATAACCCAGTTTTGCTGTACATTCCGTTGCAAAGGCAAAGGACTTATCAAGAAGTTCTTCACATCTTTCCTGATTGGGCAGCAGTGTGTCCACACAGTTTGTCTGAAACAGGAATACTGCTCTTTCAAGTGTTGCCAGACTCTCCAGTAAAGAGTCAGCAATCAGTGGTAAAAATGCATTTAGTTCAAATTCCCCGTGCATGGCAGCAGTTGTTATGGCGCTATCATTAGCGATTACCTTAAAACCTACCTGTACTACCATTTCTGCTATGACTGGATTGACCTTGCCCGGCATAATGGTACTTCCCATTTGCATTGGTGCCAGCTTAATTTCTCCAAACCCTCCATGAGGGCCGGAATTCATCAGCCTGAAGTCATTGGCAATCTTTATTAGATTAACCGCAAGGGATTTTAATAACCCTGACACCTCCACAAATACATCATTATTCTGGGTAATATCCATGGGATATTCAGCAGCTGCAAGTCCAATGTCTGTTAGAACTCGCAGTTCCTCTATAATCCCATACCGGTATTTACGTTGGGCATTGTGAGAGGCTCCCACCGCAGTTCCACCAATATTGACCTGTCGCAGACGCTCCTCAACCTTATAAAGTCTCCAGCGATCTCTGGCAATAGCTTGAGCATAGGAACCAAATTCGGCTCCCAAGGTAATTGGTACCGCATCCATAAGCTCGGTACGTCCTAGCTTTCGGATATGATCAAACTCGGTCTCCTTCTCTTGTAAAGACTGTTGAAGTTTGGCACAGGCTTCACTTAAGGTTCGAAGCTTCTCAATGGCACTTATTCTAAGTGCTGTGGGATAGACATCATTCGTGGATTGACCGCGGTTTACATCATCTAAGGGATGAATGATATCATAACTTCCAGGCTCTTTTCCTAATGTTATAAGGGCAAGATTTGTCAATACCTCATTCACATTCATATTGGTAGAAGTTCCAGCCCCGCCCTGCAAGGCATCCACTACAAACTGATCCTCCGCATTTCCTTTTAGTACCTGATCACAAGCCTTAATAATTGCTTCCTCTACCTCTGGCTTTCCAATACCAAGCTTTTTATAAGTTATTGCTGCTGCCTTTTTCACCTTAACAATTGCATAGATTAGGTCAAGATTTGTTCTCCTATAGTTTAGAGCAAAGTTCTCTTTAGCTCTGGCGGTTTGAATCCCATATAGCTTATCGTCTTCAATGAATACCTCTTCAAGCTTGTCCTGTTCTTTACGCATCATTACTCCTCTATCTCTGCCAAAATGTGAGGGAAGGGTTCCAAACTGCGCTTCAAGATTCCCTGCATATAGGCAATCAATGTTCCATAATTGGTAATAGGTACTTCCTGGTCCACTGCACATTTCAATCGAAATTGTACCTCTCGCTCTGGTAACATGCAACCACCGCAATGTACAATCAATTTATAAGCGGTTAAATCCTCAAAGAATTCACCACCGGAAGTAAAAGCGAAATTAAGCTGTTTACCAGTGTGATTTTTAATCCATCTAGGAAGCTTCACCTGTCCAATATCATCGCACTGACGATGATGGGTACAACCCTCCGAGATTAGAACAGTATCTCCATCTTCTAAATCTTCAATTGCTGCCGCACCCTTAACCGCTTCCTCCAGTAATCCCTTGTATCTTGCAAAAAGAATGGAAAAGGAGGTTAGCATAATATCCTTTGGAGTATCTGCTGATACCTTAGCAAATACCTGACTGTCGGTTATCACTAGTTTTGGCTTCTTTCCCAGATTCTCCAACGTATCCTTTAACTCATATTCTTTGACTACAATGGCTGTGGCATCCGCCTCTAAAATATCTCGGATGGTCTGCTGCTGTGGAAGAATAAGTCTGCCCTTTGGTGCAGCTTTATCAATGGGAGTTACCAACACCACAAAGTCCGAAGGATTGATCAAATCCGAAACAATTCTGTGCTTGGGATTATCTACCGGAGCCAACGTTGCAATCTTCTCTTTTAACGCTTCTATGTTTGTCTTATCTTTCGCGCTGACATAGATGACACGGTTAGAAGCATAGTGGGAAGATGTTACTTCCTTTATATCTTCTTTCTTTACTTCAATTAAATCTATTTTATTAAATACAATTATATATTCTATTTTCTTCTCTTCAAAGATTTTAATTAGTGCTTCATCTTCCGGTCGTAATCCAGTAGTTGCATCCACAATTAGGATAGCCACATCTGTCTTATTCAGTACCTGTTTGGTTTTACGAATTCTTAAGGCTCCAAGTTCACCCTCATCATCAATTCCCGGCGTATCAATAATCATGACAGGTCCCATTGGCAGCAGCTCCATTGACTTATAGACCGGGTCAGTCGTGGTCCCTTTTACATCGGAAACAACTGCCAGATCTTGTCCTGTAACAGCATTAACAACACTTGATTTACCTGCATTTCTTCTTCCAAAAAAGCCTATGTGTATTCTATCTGATGACGGTGTTTCATTCAGTCCCATCTGCTTCACCTGATTCCTTCCAATATGAATCATTGCTTTATAATTTGTTAGTTCGATTCTATTCTAGCCGTTAATTGCTAAAATAAATATTCAGAACCTAGCTCCAAAACCTACAGTTTCCTCGCTGTTTGGCTCTCGCCAAATAGTAATCTATAAAAATTATCTTTAGAAGGCAAGCTTTCCTAGCTTATTTTTATAATTCCACTTGGTTCTGAACAGTTACAAATAATCTATAATTTTTATAGCACATTAATGTATCCTGTGCAAGCAAGAACGTTAAAAAGGAATCAAACTGTTGTCTGACTCCTTTAAATTGAAATTATAAAACTTCAAAACGTACAAACCCGCCACCGAGTTTTGTCGTCAACAGCCATTCTAAGATATCAATTCTTTTGATTCTGCCTCCATCTAAGATTTCCACAAAGGCAGTTGTACCATGAAGTTCATAATCTAAGGAGATGATGGTAACCCAGTGCCAGGACTCAAGTGCTTCTACAGTACCATGCTCCAGATTTAAGAAGGCAATCGGCATATCTCTTTTTAGTCCTTCAATCAAAAAGCTCATAGCCTCAATTGGGTCAGGTCTCTTTGACTTATTTTTCTCAATATCAAGGGTTTCTATTTTAATGTTGAGCTTTTTATCATTAATATACTGCACTGCACCTTTTCTAAACATTTCTGTTGAATAAACACCGCCAATTGTCGGAGTCACATACTCCCACATCTCCTGCATCCGATCCAGCCATTCCGCCTTGGAAAGATTATCCCTGGTGTGCTTCGTGGCTAACCTGCAGTTAAAATAGTGCATAACATTTGTCATTGCACATGGACCGCAACCGCTCATGCGTTGCCAGCGTTTTAAATACCACTCTTGATCACAACCAACATAGCTATGACTAAGGTATTCTTCTTCTATGTGAAATACATTTTTATTTTTAATTGAATACATCATAATTAATCTCCATTATTGCGCTATGTGCCATCTCAAATGTGATGAAAGTGACGGGATTACTTAGTTACTATATATTTCATTATATGCATTGAAAAAGTAAACGGCGTCTTAACCCTATGTCTGTTATTTTCATACCAAAAGCTCAAACTTCGCGGTTAATAATTTGGGTAAGTTGCTTGCTTAAATCAATAATTTAAGTGAATAAAAAGTATAGTATCTTAAAAAACGGATATCAGAATAAACTAAACACATTTGTGAAATGCTGTACTATGAAAAACTGATGTCTTTCTTAATTTAGATATTCTAAAATATAAATGTGTTTAAATTGTATTAATTCTAAAATTTTATAAATATTTCATGGAGGCCTTAAACTATGAACGAGCAAAAATATATTTGTCCTATTTGTAATAAAAATGATCTGATACTTCGCCATGAAGCAAATTATGTATACTCTTATGTCATTGATTCCGATGCTCCCGGTTTAAAAAATACTCAGGAATTATTATCCTATCAGTATGATAAACGTGAGCAAAGGTATCATCGCGATTATGTGGAATGCACTACCTGCGGCACTCAATATCCCTATCAATTTCTATTTGGAGTATTAGAACAGAATAATATCAGATGAGCACAGTAATAGCCTTCATTGGCTATACACTGTGCCCTAATATTCTTATTCATTTGCTATGTACAAGGTCAAGCTTTCTGGAAACCATCATAAGTTAATTATCAGCAATCCCGCATTTATAAGAAATAACAGGATACATGTAATTATTGCTTTTGTCACTGTAACTCGTTTTACGTATTTCTCATACAGGATACATCCCACAGACAACAATGGCATCAGGACCACAAATCCAAGTCGCGGCAGAGTTCCATCCACTTGTCCTGTTATATTAAAATGAACACCTAATCTATCTGGCAGAAATTGATAACATATTGCATTGATAATCAGCTCTATAGCAATAATGGCCAAACAGGTTTTATAGTTGTTGAATTTCGTCATCAAGGGAAGCCTCCAATATTTTGTATCGCATGAACAAAAACATGTCCATGCGATTGTTATCTAGCCTTATTATGGGTAACTCTTCTATTTTTGTCAATGTTGAATTAATTGGATTGAGTAAAAGTTTGATACGTGTCAGCGATGACTTAAAACTAGTTGTTTTTATGTTCATTTATTGGGATAAAGTTCAATACATAATCATATAGATATGGACTTAACTCTGCGATTAATTTTTCCTTCTCTGCCTCGGTGCATTTAATGTGAATTATTTTATTCATTTCATCTATTTCTTATTCCATTCTTATCACGCTCCATATCCATATTTCTTAACTTTTCAATCCCAGAGCTTTAACTGTTCATTATTAATTATTATGGATTTGTCTTTTCTCTCAGTAATTCTATCTTCACTCGATAGTATCCCACAAAGCAGGGGTGAACTAGGGTCATATAATTCTTTGTTCTTCAACACTTTCTTTTCATTAAAATTGGCATAACAGTATTGACAACCGTTAAAACAAGTATTATAGGTTCCAATCTCAGTGCTTTCCATGCACCCGCATTCTATTCGTTGACCTTTATCTTTATCAGCTTTTATAGGATAACCTATTATTTTCTCAATTAATTTTTTATCAATACAATGCCCTTGCTCAATGCTTAAATCCGTCAAATCAATATTCTCAGCACAGGTTTCTATCGACATATGATTTGCATGTGCCAGTTCAGCAATAGCCGAAGCAATTTCCCGCTTCATCTCATTATCAAAGGATACTATATTTAGCGTATTCATGTTATGCTTTATTTTATTGTACATATCCACAAAGCTTATTACAACTCTATCCGTATATCCACACAGGCTCTCCGCCATTTCTTTAAAGGCTTTTATGTGATATTCCATGCTATAAGTGTTTGTTATTATGATAGGATCGTATCTCCAGATTACTCTCTCTTTGCCTATCTTAATCGATAATTTTTGAAAAGCCTCAATCATATCTTTTCGTTTATTTGGGATATTCTTTTCCATATCTCTTCCATAACTCGTTAAGGTAAATTGAAAATAGTATTTATAATTCTTCAATTCATCAAGCCGATTCATCATTGGAAGGGGATTCTTAGTCCAGAATACGATACAGTCTACGACTTCAGGTGAAAGGTCAATTCTACTGATCTGATGATAATTCATAGGATTGCGTACATATAAGAATCCTTCCTGAATCCTATTAAGAAACCACTCCGAATAATAATTGGGAATATCGGTTCTTCTACTCACACTTAATATCATCTCAATGCACCTCTGTTGAATATCCATATACAAGTATTGCTTGTGTTTCATCTAATTTATATTATAATTCACTATGCTTCACATTACAAATATTTATTCCAGTTGAGTACATGTCCCAATCCTCTTTCTCTGTTATCCGCTCAATGTGATTTATAAAAACTTTCCTGAATAATATGGATTCTTCAGGTTGTTTATTCAATGTTACTTTTCACTCTCTAATGAGATGAATGCTTTTCATTTTTTAATCTTCCTTAAGAAAAAAGGAAGTACCGCTAAGGGTAATTCCTCTGTAAAATTTATTCTATCAAGCTATCCACAATAACTGGCTGCTTTTTGTCTGCCGATTCGTATAATGCTTCTATCACCTTCTGCAGATAGGTACCTTCCTTCGCCTTCACCAGCAAGGTTTCACGTCCCTGGCAAGCCCTTACAAAGTGCTCAAGCTCCTTTTTGTGCAAATCCTCTTCTGCCATAAACGGATATTCCTGATTCGTCAGACGGCTACCGTCAACACCGTATATCTCCAACGGAAATACTTCTGCTCCCAGTTTATCTCCAAAGAGCTGAACACTCCTGATATCCTTTTCTTTCATATGGAGCGCAAAGGAGGTTTCCACACGAAGACTGCCGCCATTTTGGAAGTGTATGTAACCAAAGAGACTGTCTTCTACACTATAGGTATTTCCATCCCAAGCTCCAAACAGACCCGTGCCTCCTTTTGTTCCTATCTTGTTATAAAAGTCAGCGCACACATAGGAGATTTGGGGGTAATCCAGGAGATATAAGGCGATGTCAAGTACATGGACCCCAATATCAATCAGAGGACCGCCTCCTTGAACGGCTTTATTGGTAAAGCTTCCCCAGCCTGGAATACCTCTTCGTCTAAGCCAGGAGACTTTTGCAGCATACATCTCGCCGAAATCGCCCTGTTTTATTTTTTCTTTCAAAAAAGATACTCTGGAATCATGGCGAAGATGAAAACCATAGGAAAGTAACCGGTTATTTTTCTCTGCCGCTCTTTCCATTTGTTTTGCTTCCTCAAAGGATATAGCCGGCGGCTTCTCGCAGAGCACATGGCTTCCTGCCTCCAGTGCATCCACAGTAATAGCAGCATGAAATTTATTCGGTACACAAACTCCTGTAATATCAGGCTTTATTTCAGCAAGCATCACCCTATGGTTATTATAGTAATGAGGAATTCCAAACTGTGTTGCCAGATTCTTTGCAGATTCTAAATTCGTATCACAGATTGCGACAACCTCTACCTCTTCCATCCCCTGGTAATTGGGTATGTGGGTTACTCTTGCCACCTGCCCCGCACCAATCAGCGCTACTTTCATCT
>JASGEU010000060.1:0-31114 GCA_047606065.1 Mobilitalea sp. | reverse complement strand
CATGGCCCATCAGCCTTGCATTCTCCCTTGCACCAGCCAACGTATTATAACGAAAACTAATTAGGTTCTTAGTTATCTCCGGTGCAGTCAAATTGAAAAAAGGTTCCATATACATCTCTGTGTCCCAGAAATAATGACCTTCATACCCTTCTCCGCTTAATCCTTTTGCTGCAATGTTACAATGTTCATCCTTACCAACCGATTGAATTAATTGATACATATTGTAGTTTAAGGCTGTAGTAAGGTCATCATCACCTTCAATCTCTAAAAGACAACCCTCCCAGAACTTTTTAAGATATGTTCTTTGATTCTTATAATGCTCTTCCATTGGACGGGACAATGCCTCTGTCATCTTCTCTCTGGCATCGCCGATACAATCTCTATGACGGATGGAATCGCTAAAAACACTGAATTTTTGTAATGTCACGGTCTCACCAGCATTTATGCTGACTTCCATGGTGGTAACAGCCTGATGACTACTTTCGCAGCATACAGTATCACACCTTCCATCCTTCGATAGTACATGAGCCACAGCGCTGCAAACAGACAAGTCGGAACCGAACGTATGGGATTGCAAATAAGTAATACCGTCCTCAAGAAATGCTTTTCCTGGTTGAAGATATTGGGGGCTTTCCGCTGCTACTCTTGGGTCTTTGTCATTGCTATAGTTTCTGACATCGCCCAAATGATGGGAGGTTATCTTAAGGCTGCCATTAAAATTCAATGCCTTAACGCTATACTCAATGGTAAAAAGGGATGGTTGAAAAAAGGATGCCATTCGTTTAATCGTTAACTCAATCTCTTTACCTGATACCGATTGCCAGTGCACCTTTCTGCCAGTAATTCCTTGTTCCATGTCCAGCCATCTTTCAGCGTTCAGAACCGTACCCTCAAACATGCTGAATACTTCACCATTCATAGACAATTGTATGGTCTGGGTATCCGCCACATTTAAGATGGTCTGCTTCTCTTCAATCAACCCATGCAGTTTTTCCGCTTGCGGCATTCTGGCAATGTCATAAAAGCCATTGATGTAGGTTCCACGAATTGTATCATATTCCTTTGGATATCCTTCCTCAAAGTTAGCCCTGATTCCTATGTATCCATTGGCATTATGAAATATGGTCTCATTAAGCAGTAATTCATCATTTTCTAATTTCAAATCATCTATTCTATAAATCGGCTGTTTCAATCCCATGAAAGCCTCCATTCTAGTAATTCATAAAAATAATATCCTTGTAACTTAATTAATTGGCATGTCAAAAGTCATCCGAATATTATAATTAGCTTATGTCTTATATAACCCGAACTTCACAGTTATACTATATTTAACAAATCCTGAAAGGAGTCTAAACTCCAATCAGCCAGTTCACTTCCTGCTGCATCCCCGATTGCTGCTGCCTTCATTCCTGCTGCCCTGGCAGCTTCAAGTCCTGCAATAGCATCTTCCACTACGATACATCTGCCGGGTTCCAGCTTAAGCTGTTCTGCTGCTATCAGAAATACTTCCGGGTCCGGCTTTGATTTGGTAATATTATTGCCATCTGAAATTACATCAAAGAACTCACCTAGGCCAATTTTTTCAAGTATGAGAGGAGCATTCTTACTGGAGGAACCAATTGCTAACTGATATCCTAACACTCTAAGTTTATGGAGTGTATTTTTCACCTCGTCACTTAAATCTGCTGTAGTCATGTTCATTAAAAGTGCTCGATAGGTTTCATTTTTCTCTTCTGCCAGAACTTGTTTCTCTTCGGGAGATAAGAAAAGCCCGCTGCCTTCGAGCACAATATCCAGACTTTCCATTCTTGAAACTCCTCTTAAACGGTTATTTTTCACTTCATCAAAGGGTATTGATAATTTATCTGCAAGGCTTTTCCAAGCCTGGTAGTGGTATTTGTCCGTATAACAAATAACCCCGTCTAAATCAAATATAAAAGCTTTGTAATTCATATTTTTACCTCCATGAAGGGCTTTTTGCCTCTTTATCTTAAAAAGGGACTTATTTAGAAGTCCCTTTTTTTCTTTTCCATATAGTTGCAGTATCAACCGCAAATTTAGTCCAATAGATATTATAACAGCTGCTTCCGTACACTTATAAACCAGAGTCCAGAGTGTCCGGCTGCAAGGTTAACATGCAATCCCTGTTCCAACAGTTCACTGCCGAAGCAGGAAAAGCGTTCTCCGGTATCTGCATTTTCAAGTAAATATTCATAGTTCTCCAATAATCCTTCAAGCTTTAGCTTGGCAGTAGAAGAATTTTTAACTGCGAAGGCAAAAACGGCTCCTTCACCCTCTTTCAGTAGCTGAAAGGCAGCAAAACCATCCTCACGTACCAATTCTTCGGGATTATTGTTTATTCTTCTAAAATCGTCCGCTCTCTCACCATAACGCAGCGGTTGTCCTGTCAGGTGGTACAAACTGCCTTGGAACAAGAGTGGAAAGATTTTTTCTTTGTACATTTTAATTTCACGTGTAAATATAGTAAGAAACTTTAAGGGTAGTTTTGTAAGGTCTCGGCTAATGCCCATTAAATGCAGCATTGCGCTTCGTAGTGTTGCTATGACCTCGTATTCGGGGGTATTATCTTCTATTTCATAACTGGGGAATACATGAGAACCGTCTTCATATTCTCTGGTCTGTGACCATGCCCAGTGCAATAACCTGGAGGGAGACACTGTCAGGGATGCTCCCCATAAGCATTGCAAACTATGAGCAAGTTCATCAGGATCACTTAAGAAAGTTGCATCGGTGTGCTTTAGCATTTCTAAGTCAAAGCGAAGTCCGCCGGAAGAACAATTCTCAAGAATTAAATGAGGATATTTACTGCGAAGACGATCCAGCACCTCATAATATTTCTGATAATGTGTATACAGCCCCATTCCGGGCTGGTGACCGTGGTCGGAACGGTTACAGCCATAGCCAGGATCAACATTAAAATCTAGCTTTATCCAGTCACAATTAGTCTCTATAACCAGACGATCCATAACGTCAAATAGCCAATCAGCAGCACCCTCTGCACCAAGACATAAATAGGGGTCTTCATATTCTTTACCGTCATGTACCGCTTCCCATTCGGGATGTACCTGCCTAAGTGCAGATAACTTTCCCATAGCCTCGGGTTCAATCCACACACCGAACTTCATACCCTTTTGATGGACGTAATCAGAAATTCGTCGAAGTCCATTAGGGAACCGCTTTCTGTTAATCAGATACCAGTCTCCTCTGCATTTGGACCAATGGACATCGGAAGCTTCGTCACCAAACCAACCTGCATCCAGGGTGCATAGGGTAACGCCAAGTTCGGCTGCAACATCAACGTTTTTAAGAAATACTTCTTCGTTGATGTCTACATCTTCATAAGTCCACCAATGATTCCATTCCACGATAGGTGAATTTATTCTGCTTTCCGCAAACCAATTCTGTTCCAGCCAAATTGCAGTATTACTGCATAGTTCGGTAAAACTGTCACTCCTGCTGCAAATTATAGATGGAAGTTTAAAACTTTCTTTTGGCTGAAGTAACGTCGCGAATTCCTTATCAGTGAGAACGAATTCTATCTTTCCTTCGGGACAGATACGTAACCCCCAATTTCCTGACCAGCAGACAGCCACGCAGATACTGCTGCCATCCGCCTGAAAAAGGTAAATCATTGGACTATAACCGTGACTGGAACGCCCTTGGTCAGTATTTAACAGCAAAGCTTCCTTCAATTCTTCCATTCTGTACCACTGGGGTGAAAACTCTCGTCCCCAATTGCTTGCAAATGCAAGAATTTGGCTTCCTTCCGGTACAAACTTTGTAATAGGATAAGTTACACCTTCCACAAGGATGGATGAATCCTGCTTATTTTCTATAACGGGTTTAAGTAATTTCACACCCATATCATAATCTGTCTGTTTGTTATAAGTAATTGTATATTGTGGCAAGTTCATCCCTCCTTATGAAAAATGATAGTATTTATCGTTTACATCTGTCATTCCTAATGAAGTAATAAAAGTATTTACCCGTTTGCATCTGTCATTCTTTGTAAAACATGAAAGTATTTACCTTCTGCATCTATCATTTCTTGTGAAACAATGAGGTATCTCATATTCATTTAGTTTCTAATTTTATTAAGCATAGGAACATACTATTAACAGCAAAGTATATAATTTTATTTTAATGATCCCGAGCTTACACCTTTGATAATCTGTTTCTGTGCGATTAAGTAAAGGATAATAACCGGAATTGCACTTAGGAGCAGACCTGCATAGAGCAGAGGCATATTACTTCCGAACTTATTGGTTAAGGAAACGATACTTACAGTTATTGTTCTGATTCGTTCGTCCTGAAGAATTATCATTGCATAGAGCAACTCATTCCAATAGGAGATAAAGTTAATAATTGCTGCCGTTACAAGGGTTGGTTTCAACAGCGGAAGTATCACATTCAGATATATTTTAAAGCTTCCAGCTCCATCTATCGTTGCAGACTCAAGTATTTGATTTGGAATACCTTTGATATTGGCAATCATCATCATGGTAGTGAAGGGAATTGAGGTCGCAACATAGAAGATAACTAATCCAAAGCTGTTATTAACCAAATTCAAACCAATCAAAATCTGATATACAGGTATAATTAATACCTGACCCGGCATGAACATACCTACTGTGATAAGACCCATAACAGGTTTTTTACCCTTCCAGCTTAACTTGTTAATACTGTAGGCTGCCAATGAGGTTACCAAAAGAGAAGTACCTACCGTAATTACACTAACAAATAACGAATTAAAGGTCATTCTGACAAAATTAAAGGCTTCCAGTACTACCTTATAATTTTGAAGATCCAGCGCTTTGGGTATGGCAAACATATTTAGCATATATTCGTCCTTACTCAAAAATGTTGCCATAATCATATATAGAATGGGTAAAAGCGTTGTGGCTGCGAGAATACTTAGCAGGAGGAACACGATAATATGCGAAAACTTAATGTGCTTTTTCATACGTCGGCCTCCTCTCCTGCGTTGGTAATTTTACGCTGTAATAAGGTTACGATTACAACGATGGCAAACAGGACAACGGATAGAGCTGCAGCATAACCCATATCATGAAGTTTAAAGGCTTTTACATACAATAGATATTCCAATACTGTAGTATCATAGCCTGGACCACCACCGGTAATCATAAATACAAAGCCGAACAACCCAGAGAATACACTCATAATGTTTAACATAATTACAAACTGCAAGGTCGGCTTGATCAGGGGTATCGTTATGTATCTGAACTTTGCCCACCAGCTGGCACCATCAAGATTTGCCGCTTCAAAAATCTCATTGGAGAAATTGGCCATACCGGCAAGAAAGATTAGAACTGCCGAACCAAATCCCATCCAATTAATTGCGATGGTGATAAGCCCAATGGCAATGTTGCCATGGGCGAACCACTCGATCGCATCTAATCCAAAAACGCTTAAAATACTATTTGCAGCGCCGTCATAACGAAATAAAGTTTTGAATAGCGTCGATAAAATCGAAGTGGAAATAACCGTTGGAAAGAAGTAAGCCGAGCGGAAAAATCTCCAGCCCTTCACCTCTTCTTGAAGTAAAACTGCTACCACCAAAGGAAACAGTGTCCATAACGGTACTCCAAGGATAAAGAATTTCATATTATTCGTAATAGAAATCCAAAATTCACTGCTTTTAAATATTGTTATATAATTTTCAAGTCCGATAAAAGTCATATCCCCCATACCGTCCCATTTCATAACACTGTATACAAAGATGCATACAATCGGGATTAGTACAAAGCAGAAATATAACAACATTGCTGGCAGGATGTAAAGCATTCCTTCTATCTGTTTACGAAAACCTTTCTTTCTCACAGTTATTCCCCTTCCATAACCTTCCTACTAATTAATTTAAGGAATCCAATTTCGCAGTGAAATCCTCAAGGGAGAGAGAACCATTTAAGTAGGTAGGTACAAGTTTATAAAATTCATTTGCAGATTCGCTTTTAATAATAGAGTCAAATCCAGTTACATTCTTACCTTCTGAAGTTAATTCTGTTGCAGTAGTAGCAAGACGTGCAGCTACTTCTTTTGAATAAAGTGCTTCATTGGAACGAACGGTGAAATCATTTTCACAGAGCATTTTTGCAAAATCTACAGCAGCTTCTGGATACTTGGAATAGTTGGTAACAGCGATATTGATGTTAGGCTGGGAATACATATAATCAGCGAATTCACCAGTACTTAATGCAGGAATCTTAGTTACATCTACTGCATCTCCCATGCCTTCATATTCACTTGCAGACCAGTTACCATGTACTAGCATTGCTGCCTTACCCTGTACGAAATCCTGGATTGCATCACCGTCAGACTTGGTCAAATAATCTACATTGGTATACCCTGCAGCCACATAATCTTTCCATACTGTTAATGCTTGTGTAAATTCCGGACCACTTACCTTTAAGCTGCCACCGCTTGCTAAATTAGCAATGTTATCGGGTCCTAAGATGTTGCCAAGAAGACTTGTAACAACCCATGTTGAAGTATAACCATCTTTATCCCCAAGTACCAATGGAGTTACATTGTTATCCTTAAGTGTCTGGCTAACTGCTACGAACTCATCCCAAGTTGTTGGTGCTGTAAGGTTGTACTGATCTAAGATGGATTTATTATAATACATTACACCTGTTGCGTTAAGACCATAAGTAAGACCGATAAGTGAATCTGTCGAATTATTGTTCTTATGTGTTAAACTGGACGTATCAAAGGTTTTAATCTCATCCTCACTTAAGTACTGATTAAAATCTACTAAATAATCCTGATAAGCTAAAGTAGAGCTGCCAGCCCAGATTGCTACCATATCAGGACCTTCCTTTGCCATATTTGCAGCGGTAAAAGCCTTATTCAAATCATCCATGCTATAATCAACGATGGTGATCTTATAATCTGGATGTGACTCCTCGAATTCTTTTACCAACTGAAAAACCGGTAATTCTGATTTATCCAGTTCCCCTGTGGTATCGCTGGTTTGAACACCTGCATTCCACAGAATAATTTCTTTTTTCTCGTCTGCTTTCTTAGCGCACCCCACAAAAGAAAATGCTAAAACAGTTGCTAACAGTAATGCTAATAATTTTTTCATACTCATTCTCCTTTTCTTTTTCTATTATCAGCAGGTCAATTCCTGCGAATAACTAAACTTATTTTTTGTGAATTACATCCCATATTTTATAGCCTAAGATGATGCTTCCGAGCACGATACAAACTAAATTGGAGGCAATAATAGGTATATCCCGCAGAATGATGCCATATACAAACCAGAAAACTACGGAAAGTACAAAGATAATATAGGTCAATAGTGAAATACTTTTTGTATCATGTGAACGAATCACATAAACTGCTTGAGGTAAAAATGCAATGGTACTTAATACTGATGCCGTATAGCCAATAAAAGCTGTCATGAAGGTTCTCCTTATAATGTTATTTCCAGTTTATCCGACATCTCATATTCGGCACCCTTTACTGTAAGGTATACGCTTTCAGAAGTTGGACTGCTAATACAAAGGGTTGCAGGGCTTAATGTGATATCGAGCTGTTTTCCTTTCCAATAAACACGGAAGGATAACTCACTCCATTCCTTTGGCAGATGAGGTTCAAATCTAAGCTTGCCGTTATACATACGCATTCCTGCAAAGCCCATAACAACACACTGCCAAACGCCGCCAATACTTGCCGAATGGATACCATCATTACTGCTCTTCATGTTTTGACCAAGGTCAATTTGACAAGCTCTATGAAATAAATCATAAGCTTTCTCGTAGTCTCCCAAATCGTTTGCTAAAATACTGTGTGTGGAAAGTGATAAGGAGGAATCATGCAAGGTTCTTGGTTCGTAGTAATCATAATTAACCTTCTTAACCTCGGGTGCAAACTGATCTTCTAACTGGTAGAACAGCATCATGATATCTGCCTGCTTGGATACCTGGAAATTGTTCACCTGTTCCAGATTATAATCATCAAATAAACTGCCAACCTTACTGTTTTTCTTATATTTTTCTAAATCAATATCTGTCTTAGATAAATAAGTATCATCCTGCGGGAGGAGTAATCGCTCATCAGGCTGCGGCAAATAAATCTTCTCCAGCCTGTCCTTCCAGATATCTACCTGCTCCTCAAGGTTCAAACGTTCGTTGAGCAGTTCAAACAACTCGGTCTTATTTGCTTTTATTACTTCATAATTTGAAATTGCAAGTCTTAAATTATGCGCCGACATATAGTTGGTAAATGCATTATTATTTACATGCTCCTTATATTCGTCAGGTCCAACTACATCGTTGATTTCAAAATGCTGTTTTTCTTCATTCCATTCATATCTGTCAGCCCAGAAGGTGGCTGTTTCAAACAAGATTTCGTAACCATATTGGTCCATATAATCCTGATCATTGGTTGCAAGATAATACTGCCAAACCGCCAAAGCAATATCACAGGTAATATGAATTTCAATAAAGCCCGACCATATTTTAGTACGCTCTCCGGTTATGATATCTACCGCACCCCAAACAGGTGTTACCTCACCATCACTTGGCCAAGCTGCTTCCCACGGATACATTGCTCCTCTGAAACCATTTTTCTTCGCCTTTTTACGAGCACCTGCAAGTCCAAGATAACGATACTCCATTAACTTACGTGCCACCTCTGGATTGGAATAGATATAAAAGGGTAATAAGAATATTTCTGTATCCCAGAAGGAGTGACCTTTATAGCCTTCACCGCTAAGCCCTTTTGCTGCAATTCCCATACGATTATCATGAGCGGGAGCCATTACTGTCATATGGTAAAGGGCAAACCTTGTTGCCAGTTCATCAAAATTATTTTCTGATTTAATACTGATTGCATAACGGTTCCAGACTTCCTTTTCCCATTGATCAGCATTCTCTTGTTTTAATTTTATAAAACCCAGTTTCTTAATTTCTGTTAGTTCCTTATATGCAAGATGTTTAATCTCATCCCAGTTCTTGCCTTCCACTTCCTTGTCTATGGAGGTGTAGATTACAGATAACTTGCTAACGGTAACTTCTTTTAATACCTCAATCGTTAAAACCTGCTCAATTCGGCGGCGATCCATGGACATGGCACTGTTTACTTCACTGTCAACACAATGAACTGTATTGGTACTGATTAACACCTTGCTCTGAGTGGTTGAAGTATTAAATTGCAGATACTCCTTATCAAAAAAGCGCATATCCTCTTCATTTAAATGCTGTGATCCGGTATTCGTCATCTGTCCGTTAATACCCGAGTAAATCTTAAGTATAGCAGGCTGGTCACAGCTGACTTTAATACTGCTTCCCAGTGCATGCTTTCTTGAAAGTGATACAAACCTTTCAAAGTTTAGCGTAAAGGTCTTACCTTCAGGACTCTTCCATACCACATTTCTAATAAGAAGTGCTTGTTTTAAATCCAGGCGTTTTCTATACTCTAATATTTCGCCCTGCTCTAAGGAAAATCGATGTCCGTCCAACTCCAAGTTCATTGCAGTAACATCTGGAAGATTAGGTAATTCACTTACTTCATTTTCACTAAAGCGGTTGAAGGTTCCATTCACGAAGGTTCCTCTCTTTTGAGAAAGGTAATCCTCCTCTGCTGCGGAACGAATTCCCATATACCCATTACCTAAGGACATGATGGCTTCGGTCTTTCCTTGAAGAGCAGCATCAAATTTAACTTCGTCTACAAACCAGTTGTTTTTTCCTTCTTCAAAACTATCATATTTTAGCATTAAAATCCCCTTTACTTTAACTAAAAGGTTTTCTTAACCAATTTTACGAAAACCTTTTCTTAATCTGATAATGTGATTATAACATTACGAAAACGTTTTATCAAGTGTTGATTTATAAAATTTTTATGCTATAATAAAAACAGACTGAGTATTGTAAGCTTGCTTGACAATTCGTAACAGTTCCGTCATAAAAATCCAGTTACAATAAAAGGAAGCTTTTAATCTACAAAACACCTATGTTATAATAGTAAGAGCAATTAAATTATGGGTGGAATGCAGCTAAGGTGTATACAATCTTGAACATAACGTATGCTTCGGAATCTTCTTGGGATATCTGTTATGATTGCATAAGGATTTATTTTAATATACAAGATAAAACGACAAGTCGTTTTACTTGTCATAAATTTGAGGGGGAATTTATTTCTATGTTAACAATTAAAGATATTGCCAGAAAATCGGGTGTGTCATATTCTACTGTCTCTAAGGTATTGAATAACTATCCTGATGTTGGAGAAGAAACACGCAAGAAGGTAATGGCAATTGTAAATGAATACAATTTTACTCCTAATATAAGTGCTCGAAAGCTTGTACAAAAAAGCAGCAATATCATTGGTTTTATTATGTCCGGACTTGAAACAAGCGATACCAATGACATCGCACCTTTGCAAATATTAAAAGGCGCACTTTCCTATATTCATAAAACCAATTATGATATTATCTTCTATCCCATCACTTCGGAGATTCAGAAACAAAAGTCATATTCTCAATTTTGCAGAGAGAATAATATCACTGGGGTAGTTCTATCCGGTTTACGGACAGATGATCCATATTATGTGGACGCCTCAAACAGTGACCTTCCATGTGTAACCATTGACTTTGCACTTCCCGGCAAACAGAATTCCTGCATTAGCATTGACAATGTGGAAGCAGCTCGTTCCGCTGTGGGATTTCTGGTCCGCAGTGGTCATAAACATATCGGTACAGTAAATGGAAAAGCAAAATCTGTGGTTGGTTTAGAACGCTGTGCGGGATATTGTCAAGCATTGCTTGATGGCAATTTACCTATCGTGAATGAGTACGTCATCGATGGTGAATTTAATGAAGAGATTGCCTATGAAAAATCGCTGGTATTATTAACCAGATATCCAGAAATCACTGCTTTATTCTGTGCCAGTGATGTTATGGCTATGGGTGTGTACCGTGCTGCCAAAAAACTTGGTCGTAAAATCCCACAGGATTTATCCGTAGTTGGATTCGATGATCTTCCTCTTGCGTCCTATGCCGCCCCTCCCCTTACCACCATCCGTCAGAATTTCTTTCAATTCGGAGAATATTCCATAAAGCTGTTAGTCGATCTTCTTGGACAAAAAACTGCCTTTAGCCATCAGGTTTATGTTGACTATAATCTAATTCTTCGTGACAGTACGACTTTAAATAAGAATTAAAAAGACTATATATATTTACCTAATCTTCCGATAAAGATATTACAGAGGGTTGGGTGGAATCTATGATAATTGAAATTGATATAAGAATTGAAGACAGCGATGGCAAGGTATTTCATCGCTTTGAAAATAAATATGATGACAAAATATCAGCTTCTATACAGTCACAGGATTATAACGACGATGCCGGTTTGGATTTTTGTGACTTTCTTTCTGAATATTTGTCCTTCAGCGGATCTCTTCTTCGTGAAAAATTATTTCAGGGGAATTATATAATGAAACGGGATAAGTATCGACGTAAAGGGAAGAAGGCCACAACAAAGCACAGTAACGAAATCAATCCTCGCCTGGAGATTCCTCCTTTCGAGGATAGTGAACTAGAATATCGTATACGAATTGGTGATGATAAGGTTTTGGTTGGTAAAGTCCCACTAAAATTACAGCCTTCAACCACAAGTGTTACGCTTCAAGTAAAAGAAGAAGTTATAACTCATCAAGAGATAAGCAGCACTTCCAATAACGAAACAGAAGTTGAGGAGAACCCTGTTAATGGACTTAAGGAGAACAACGTTTATGATATTATCAAAGACAATAAGTTCGAAAACAAAGATCATCAAGCTGATATAGAAATGGTTCCAGAAACTCGAAATGAAATAAATGAAGTACATAACAATCATAATGGGATAGACCTAATTCCAGATATGCAAAGTAAGCTTGCTAAGCTCACTGCATCAGAGACTGATACTGAAATTGACAGCATATTAAACTATGCCATGATGAAGGCAATTGAAAAATACGAATTAAATCTCGCACCAAGCTGTGATGCATGAAAAACGGATATTAAAGACTTGTAAGGCTTTAATATCCGTTTTTTATTTTCAAGAGCATTTCCCCTTCTCCTTATTATTTCATCCGTAGTTGCAAAATCAACAACGCATAAAATCAATCCTATTATCTGCATTCTGCAATATATATTAATATTCCATATAATTTAAAACTTATTTTAATAAAACTTCTGCTTCCTTGATTGATCTATCTTTATGACCTATGGTTATTCCTGCTATAAAAAATATAATTGCTGTTGTTAAAAGTACACCAAAGACAATTACATTAATATTATCGCTAACATAAGTTTCACTCCAATCTATTAAATTAAACCTAAATCCGATATAATATGTCTCCTCCTTTAAAAGATAATCAATGAAGCCTTGTACGGTATAGTGAAATGCGCTTCCAAGCGTAAGGCATCCAGCAATTTTAATCCATATACTAAATTTCGTATATCGAATAACTAACATCATGCCCCATAGCAGCATTAAAGAATAGACCGTAATTGGTACTGCAATTGATAAGAACCAATCTCCACCCACATATGCATTACATACATAGAGAAGAAGGATCAAAAGCAGAGAAATAATAGCAAAGTAAATTAATGTTTTTTTGTTCTTGAAATAATCAGGTAATTCCATGCTATATAAGATAAAGGGTAAAAACAACAATAATAAACCAAAAATTACGCTCGCAAAAGTCACAAGGAACCAGTTACCTCCTGTGTAGATATTACAAGTCAATAACAACAAGCTAAGCGAACCTGTAAATGCACCAAGTGTAATTAAGCCTTTCTTTTTTGTTACCATTACCGGTAACAAGGTCAGTGACATAGAAACCAGAACAGAAGTAAGTACAATAAAGAACCAGGATAATTTATGCTGTACTGCAAGATTACAGATAAAACAAATCAACAACGTTAATCCATATAAAAGTATCTGCACATTACGAAGAACTTTAACTATATTTAGATATCGTTTTGCTAATTTCTTCGTGTTTTTTGTTTCCATATCTTCTCCAGCAGTTAATAGTTCATGCTCACTAATGGATAGGATATTACACAAATCTCTTATTAAAGTGATGTCTGGATAGGATAACCCTCTCTCCCATTTTGAGACTGCCGATTCAGTGACAAATAATTTATTTGCCAACTCTTTCTGTGTTAATCCAAGCTCTTTTCTTCTTTTGATTATATACTCGCCAAACTTCTTTTTATCTTCCATATTTAGCCTCCAAGTGTTTGAAATTATTCTAACTCAAATTGTTTGGAAGGTCAATAAAATAGGCAGATTTAACGACTCAACCATTAAGCCAGTTGAAGAAAACCCTTGGTTTATCAAAGTTTTTTGGTTTTGCCACACTTTATGATTAAATTTAACTAATCATAGGGTGCATCTTTTATGTTCATATCTAGTGAAACAACTTGCCGTTTCATTTTGTTATATATTTATTTCCTTTTCAGTACTTGACAGGGATGTTATTACTGATTATACTGTATATATGTGTATATAAAGGTGGTGACTGATTGAAAATTATAGTATCCAACCGCTCGGGGACTCCAATCTATGAGCAGATCAAATCGCAGATTAAAGAAGCTATTTTTTCTGGAGAACTTCGAGAAGATGATTTACTCCCATCCATACGCCAACTGGCAAAGGATCTGAAAATCAGTGTGATAACTACGACAAGAGCTTACAGCGATTTGGAGGAAGAAGGTTTTGTTGTAAATGTACAAGGGAAAGGCTGTTATATTTTGCCTCAAAACAAAGAAATGGCAAGGGAAAATGCACTTCGTAAAGTAGAGCTTAGTTTAACAGAAGCTATCACTGCTGCCATGAATAGCGGAATTAGCAAGAACGAGGTTGTTGACATGTTGGAAGTGCTTTATAAGGAGGGTAATTATGAATAATGCTTTAGAGGTTCGCGGACTTAAAAAGAAGTATGCTACTTTTTCACTAAAAGACGTTTCTTTTAAAATTCCTACAGGCTATATTATGGGATTTATCGGTCCAAATGGAGCCGGTAAAACTACCACAATTAAATCCATTCTAAATATGATTAATTATCAAGCTGACGAAATAAAACTATTTGGTTTTAGTAGTAAAGAACATGCAGAGCAGATAAACGATCAAATAGGTGTTGTTATGGATTCCCCTTTTTATGTGGAAGATTGGACCACCGGTGATGTAGAAAAAGCTGTTGCACCCTTCTATCGAAATTGGAACAGTGATAAATATTCAGAATTATTAAGTGTATTTAAGATAGACAAAAAAAAGAAAATAAAAGAATTATCTCGTGGAATGAAGGTTAAGTTAATGGTGGCTGTTGCACTTTCCCATGACGCTAAGCTTCTTATCCTGGATGAACCCACCAGCGGCTTGGACCCCGTGGCACGTGATGAACTTTGTGATATGTTAAGTAATTTTGTTGCGGACGAAAACAGAAGTATCCTATTCTCCACACATATAACCTCAGATCTCGAGAAAATTGCAGATTACATTACCTTTATTCTGGATGGAAAAATCATCTACACAGGCTCTAAAGAAGATCTCCTTGAAAAATATGTATTGGTAAAAGGAGGATTAAGAGAGATAAGTGCTGAACAAAAGCGGTTAATCATTGGTCTTAGAGAGCATAACACTGGATTTGAAGGTATGACAGAAACTGCAAACAGGAATAGATTACCTAAGACATTACTCTTTGAGCCAATCACGCTTGACGAAATCATCATTTATATGAACAAGGGGGTAAAATTATATGAATAAAGCATTTACTTTTGTAAGGCTGGATTATTTTACAGTTAAGCCTTACTTGACCTTAAAAAATCTAATCATTTTTACAATTGTTGCAATTATAATGATGTTCAATTCAAACAACAGCTTATCTGCAATTGCAATTTTAATGGTCTTTGCGGGACTATACGTCAGCTACCCGTTTGCTGTCGGCGAAAAGAATGGAATTGATGCCCTGTATATAACGCTTTCCATTCAACGAAGCACCGTAGTTGTCGGAAGATATTTATTTGCCCTTATAATAAATGCATGTGCCGGATTATTAGCATATGTCTTTGCTTATCTCGTATCAATGGTGTTAAATAAAGATTTCAATTTCGTAGAAAGTTTTGTTACCACACTTGCCCTGTTTTCAATCTTCAGTATCATCCAGGCAATCCAAATTCCTATCTACTTTAAGCTAGGATATGCAAAAGCAAAGTTTTTCGCTTATCTCCCATTTGTAGGTTTACCTTTGGTAGTCATCATTTTAACTAATTATTTAAAAGAAAAAATTTCTCTGGAGCAGATGAATGATATATTCGTTTGGATGGAGACAAATACATTTACAGCGGCACTTATTGGTGTAATGATTTGGTTAGTAATTATGCTTATATCCCTGCAAACTTCTCTATCCTTCTATAATAAACGTGAGTTTTAAAAAATTAGCTCCGATCCCTCTTAAGATTTACTTCTATTGAGGGATCGGAGCTGTTTCTTCCAGTTATTTTTTCATAATAACTAGTTTAAGCATTGGATAATTTATAACCACCTGCAAGAAAATATTAATTGCATTTGCCAAGGTCACTGCAAAGCCGCCTACATAGGGTTTCATTAATGCAATCATATATGGCGGAAGCCAAATAGATATAACCCCAGCTGCAATAACGGTTATCAAATACCAAGGTAAAACCTTTGATATTTTTACAGTTGCTGCAAATACTACCTTTCTCTGCACAATAAAATTAACGGTTTGGGCACAGATATAAGCTAATAAAAAAGCTAAAAATCCACTAAGTCCGCCATTCTCCCTGGGATAGTCAAAGATAAACCAGGAGAAGTCCCTATCTGCAAATGCTTTAAAAAACACCCCATTGCCCAACCAAAGTATGCAGAAATTTGTAATGGTAGCAACATTACTCATGATATTGAACAGAATAAATTCATATAAATTAGGATGGTTGTCTTTCCATACTTTTATTTTATTCACTAAGTCCATGGTACTTCCATCCTTTCTTATTTCTTGAAAAATGCCTTAACGAAATGATAGAAGCCCTTAAAACCCTTACCATTTACTATTTCCACCAGTGCATAAGACATCTCCATCGTAATAGCACCACCGGTCATCTTTGCAAGACCACGAAATGGCATGTTATAGATGAACAAAATATTAAGGTTTGGTTTTCCCTTTTTCTCACTTCGATTTTTAATCGAGGTAAGTACCTTATATACTAGCCTTGCCAGTACACTCTTCGCATAATATAGCTGGCAGAAAGAATCGTTAATACCAAGTAGTCCAGATCTATCCCAGTTCCCGTTCGGTACAGGAATATCTAAGATTTGTTCGAACTGATAGTCATCTACCTTTGTAATTTTGCCTGTAAAATATGCAGGAATACTCTCTTTTACATAAGGTGATTTTGCATTCGTCCCCTCTATATCAATTGTAGACTGAAGAACTATTTCCTTGGAATTAATTCCGACTTCAACGGTATAGGTACCGCCTTCAACCTCCCACTGATTGGTATGAATATGATAATAGCGGAAGGCTTTATCATCAAAGGGAAGAAAGACTTCCTTCTCTTCACCAGCTTTTAAAAATACTTTCTTAAATCCTTTTAGCTCCCTGATAGGTCTGAAAATCTGATTGGAGCTATTCCCAATATAGAGCTGGCATACTTCAGCTCCGTCCACTTTTCCAGAGTTTTTTAAACAGAAGGATGCACCCTCCTTTGTAACCCTTAAGTCAGAGTAAGTAAAGGTTGTGTAGCTTAATCCATATCCAAAGGGATATAACACTTCCTTTCCAACGGATTCAAAGTAACGATAGCCTACATAAAGACTCTCGCGGTATTCACTGGTACGCTCCTTACCCGGAAAGTATTGATAGGCAGGTGTATCTTCATATTTTACAGGATAGGTTTCATTCAATTTACCAGAAGGATTGTAGTTACCAGTTAGTACATCCAGCATGGCACTTGCACCTGCCTGCCCGCTCAAATAGCCATGAACCACTGCCTTAACCTTATGTATCCAAGGCATTTCTACCACTGAACCAGCCGATAATATAACAATAACATTATTGTTAACTTTAGTTATCTCATCAATGAGCTCCAATTGGTTCTGGGGCATTTTCATGTCTGTTCGATCCATACCTTCTGTTTCTCTGATTTCATCCAACCCAGCATAGATAAGCACATATTCTGATTGCTTTGCAGCCACTTTCGCACTTTCCAGCAACTTTACATCCGTCTTTTTATTGCGTTCATATCCTTGTTCATACGCAGTTAAAACCACATCATAGTCGTCAATCACTGTGAGGGTCGAGTCGATCTTCGTGGGATTTACCATGGAAGAGCCTGCACCTTGATAACGAGGTTTATCTGCAAAGTCACCAATAATCGTAATCTTGGCACCTTTTGAAAGCGGTAATATACTGTCATCATTCTTAAGCAGAACAATACTCTCTTTGGCCACTTTTTCTGCGAAATTATGATGTAGTTTTTTATCGAAGTCTCTCTTTTTCGGTTTCTTCGCAGCATCACTAATATCAAAAATTACTGAAAGTAATTCATCCACTCTTTGATCTAAAACTTGCGCCTTTAGTCTTCCGCTTTCAACAGCCTTTACCAGTTCTTTTGCACCCATCTTACCAGTAGAAGGCATCTCCAGGTGACTTCCGTTCTGGACACCCAGAACATGGTCATTGCTTCCACCCCAATCGGATACTACAACGCCGTCAAAGTCCCATTCCTTTACCAATATTTCTTGTAATAAGTGGGTACTCTCATTGGCGTATACCCCATTTATCAGATTATAAGAAGACATAATAGCCTTGGCTTTACCTTCTTTCACTGCTATCTCAAAGCCTGTGGTATAGATTTCGCGAAAGGTTCTTTCGTCCATGACAGAATCATTTGTCATTCTTCGAAGTTCCTGACTGTTCGCAGCAAAATGTTTTGGACAGGCTGCCACACCCTTTTTTTGAATGCCCCGAATGTAGGCTGCTGCCATTTTGCCTGACAGATAGGGATCTTCACTAAAATACTCAAAGTTTCTACCACACAAAGGACTTCTTTTAATATTTAATCCCGGTCCTAAGATCATATCTACACCTAAAGCTGCTGCCTCTTCCCCAAGATACTCTCCCAGTTCTTCACCCAGCTTTTCATCCCAGCTATTTGCAACGGTAGCCGCAGTTGGAAAACAGGTAGACGGTAAGCTGGCATTAAGACCAAGGTGATCTGCCGCCCCTGCCTGCTTTCGTAAACCATGAGGTCCATCTGAAAGAAATATGGATGGTATACCGTATCTTTCGTAGGCAACGGTAGTCCAGGTATCTCTTCCTGACATCATAGCTGCCTTTTCTTCTAAACTCATTTTATCAATAATCGACTGATTCTTTAACATTCTTATCCTCCAGATAGAATATAACTACGATACAATGTCTACATAATAGCATATTCACAGGATTATAGATTTCGAATGGCACAAACTGCTTTTTATAAGGCATAATCTGCTCAGAGATGATGGTACATAGAATGAAAAACGAGGATACCAGCTAACGATTTACCCCTGCTTTTTCCGCTTTGGCTTCCTTTAACAACCGTACAAATTCTGCCGGGATTGGTATTACAATTTGAAGCATAAAAATGTCATTATTTAAACTGGTATATAGATATCCACCATATTTTTCAGCCAAATGCTTCATACTCTTCATACCAAAGCCGTGATAGGTCCGATTTTTCTTTGTTGTCATTGGCAGCCCACCTTCAAATTGCATTTTCCCCTCATAATAATTATTGGTCTGTATGCAAAGGAAACTACTGTTTGCAGAAATAGTGAGGCTGACTACTCTCTTTTCCTTATCCATGTTCTTGCTTACGCTCTCTATTGCATTATCCAAGGCATTTCCCAGAAGTGCATAGATATCCAGGGTACTCATGAAATCAAGCTGGCTTGCATCTACCATACAGGACAGTTTAATGCGGTGCTTCTCACAATAGAGACTCTTTTCCGTCAAAATGGTATTCAAAACCTCATTCTCGGTCTTTACTACCGTGTCATAGAACATAATAGAATCTTCTACCTCGTCAATATACTTATCCAGTTCCTCACTTTTTGCCGCCTTTAAGGCTTGAATTTGATGCTTTAGGTCATGACACTTCTGATTAATGATATCTATATTTTCCTTAGACTGTTTATATTGTTTTTGCCGCTCGTAGAGCAACTGTTTTACAATCTCTTTCTCTCTATTCAAATTAACGATACGGAAAATACTGTATTGCACCACCAATACCAACGTACAGTTAAAGAAATCAAAGGTCGCACCCTGATAGTTAACTTTGCTATAATCATTTGTACCGTTTAAAAACACATCCTGTCCTAAGAAAGCTGAAAAAAACAGGACAACGAGCATTAATAGAAAATACACAACCGTTTGTATACGATCTTCATATAGAACACCACCAGCAACTTTTAATTTAGTGGCAAATACTCTTGCAATCAAATAATACCAGATAGAGCAGGTAATAATGCAGATCAGGATATAGAGCCACAAATGATTCACCAGATCCTTCCAGATACCTCTGGCAAGTACCTCATTAACAATAACATACTCCAGATGCTGAACGGAATATCCCGCAATTCCCATGAACAATGCATCACTTATGGTTATCTCATAGCAGATCAGTATATGTATTATCGTTAAAATAGCCAAAGCAATATACCAGGATATTGACACAGTATTCATAAGCAGCTCAATTTCATACCCACCAACAAAATTTCGAATATTAATGTACAGGACTGATAAGACAGCCAGTATAAGGAAGCCCAGACAGAATTTCGTCCAGAAGTTATTCTTCCTTTTTGCAAAGGACCAGACAAAAAGCTGCTCTGCAACAACAAGTTCAACAATAAAGCGTAATTCTTCAAAAATATCAAGTGCACTCATCACTGCATACCTCCTACATATCTGGTAAATTCCATCAGGAAATCATTTTTCTTATTCCTGCTGATTTGTAACTCATCACCGCCAACCTTAACCATATTTCCACTAATTGCTTCCACGTATTTTAAATTAATTAAGTAGCAATGGTTACTTCGAACAAAGTGGTACTCAGCCAAACTTTCTTCCATCTCCTTCATCACACCTCGAACCGTAAAATCTCCATTGATGGTGTGGTACAGCAGATAATGCCGAATCACTTCGACATATAAAATGTCTGATACATGGAGGTGAACCACGCCTTCTGAAGTATTTAATATCAACCTTTTATCCTGATTTCTTTGAATATATCGCATGGCCTTTTGTATTTTCAAAATAAAATCTGCATAGGATACGGGCTTTATTACATAGTCAATTGCCTCTACTTCATAACCGTTAATCGCATATTGAGCCATATTGGTTATGAAAATCAGAACCACATGCTTGTCCATTCTCCGCAGTTCTTTTGCGGTCTCAATTCCATTCAGACCTGGCATCTCAATATCCATTAGTACCAGATCATAATCCCTGCTATAGGTACTCAAAAAGTCATTGGGGTGATGAAATACAGATACCTGAATGGTTATATTATTCTCTTGTTCAAACCTTGTAATATAACTCTCCAATAAATCCGTTGCCTTTATATCATCATCAACAATCGCCAGCTTCATAACGACCTCCCTGCTTTTTTCTTTTATCATATTATACAGCAAAGACCTCTGCAACTAATCGTTACAGAGATCTATACTTTTATATATCATTTAATATTTACTTACTCATTAATTATTATTTCTCTTTTTCTGCTTTATCAATCTTGTTGTCATGAATATTAATACAAATGCTACCAGCGCGCCTACAACAACATCAGCAGCAACCAAAGCTTTTCTCCAAAGAGGCATGATAGCAACGATTTTACTGTCGCTTGAAATTCCGTTCATGGCGTTGCTGCTGGTAATTGCATATACAACATTTTTAGCAGCTCTTTGCATGTTTGTTATAACGGTAGGTGTCATCTGATCTTCCGGTATTACCCATAGAGTTGCATCGGTATTTAACCACAAATCAGTTCCTGCCTCTAAACCTTCACGAAGATCTTCGTAAGCAAATACGGAAAAGGATGCCTGATCGGTGATAACCATACCCTCAAATCCCCATTCATCTCTTAAGGTAGAAGTCATTAAGCCATAGTGTCCACCTGTCCAGCGTGCACCAATACGGTTCATACTTGCCATCATACCAAGTGCATTACCTTCACGAACAGATACTTCAAAAGGTTTCAAATACACCTCACGAATGGATTGTTCATTGGCAAACATTGCACCACCAACACGGTTTGTTTCCTGATCATTTAATGCAAAATGTTTTACGGTTACTACAGCACCTTTAGATTGTGCGCCAACTACAGTACTTGCAGTCATCTTACCGGAAAGGAAACTATCCTCGGAATAATACTCAAAATTTCTGCCGCTATAAGGTGAACGATGAATATTACTTGCTGGTGCATACCATACTGTGACACCAAGTGCGATACTATCTTCACCGATACATTTACCAAACTCTTCTACTAAATCAACATTCCAGCTGGAACCGATCACAACTTCAGGAGGATAAGAGGTGCCGCTTTCTCCTCCAACTAAGGTTCCTGAAATTCCTGCAGGTCCATCTTTATCTACAGTAGCAGGTAATTGAATTGATTCAATACTTGAGGTAGAATAACCACCGATACGTACTAATTTATCTAAATCTTCCACAGACATCTGTTGAATTAGGCTATTCCATAAGTCTTCTTTATAATCTAAGCCAATTAAAGTAGCTGCATTTAATTTACCGAATTCTTCACTGGTAACAGCAGTCACAGGTTCTGTTATACCGTCCTTTTCAGTAAAGGAAATCTCTAAATCCTTTAACAACTCGTCAGATGCAGTTAACGTACCGTCTGCATAGGCTGTTGGCCAGGTACCTGTCCAGTTGCTTCTGCTTAAATAAGTGAACTCTGGATCATAGTAAGTCATATCCGCTTCTTCAAACTGATTGGTAATCTCGTTACCGGTAGCCTTAGATACTGCATAGGTTTTATTATCTAATTCCTTAACTGTAACCTTATTAGTTAACGCTGACTGACCGTCATAGTCCATACCATCTGCAGTTGTTTTTCCCTTTGCAGCTAAGATATTGTTCAACGCATCATGTGCGTTTTGTCCTGCTGCAAAGTAGTAATCTCCTGCATCTACGATATAAGTACCATATCCCTTTGCATCATAGGTCTTCATCTCTTCCTTATCTACAGATACAGTAACAGTTTCACTCTTACCTGCTTCAAGTAAAGAAGTTTTAGCAAAACCAACTAATTCAGCAGATGCCTTTTCAATTCCATTTGCTTTATCATAATCGGTGTATGGAGATTGCATATAAATCTGAACGATGTCCTTACCTGCTACATCACCCTTATTTGTTACTTTAACAGAAACTTCAAACGTATCGTCCGTTTCCTTCACACTGTAATCTGACCATTCAAAATCAGTATAGGACAAACCATATCCCAGAGGGAATTGTACTGCCGAAGTGTAGTCGTAATTTGCTTTATCCTCATTACCTAACACCACGTCTTCATATCTGGTTTCATAATAAAGATAACCTACATAGATGCCTTCGCCGTATACCATATATGCATTACCACGGTCTACCGTACTATTTGCAATTGTATAACTGCCGAAGTTCTCCATGCTAGGTGCGCTTAAAGAGTCATAAGCATAAGTATCAACAAGTGCTCCGGAAGGATTAACAGTACCGTTCAGTACATCTGCTACCGCATAAGCACCGGTTTCCCCGAGAGCACCAATCCAGAGGCAAGCATCAATGTCGTACTCGTTCAAGAAACCTAATTCCATTGCGTTCTGAGTATTTAATAAAACTACAACCTTATCAAAATTAGCTGTTGCAAGCTCAAGCATGGATCTTTCTGCATCGTCAAGCTGTAAATATGCATATCCACTTTCCAGTGGTGTGGAAGAAAGGTCAGAGCTTTCACCACCGGAACGACCGATTACTACCACTGCTGCATCATTATAGTCTGCAAAGCTTGCTTTTACCTCATCGGTATATACCTCTGCCGGAACTTCATTTACTGCGAAAGCACCTTGTCCATATACGTCAGGAGTTGTTTTTCTATAAGAAGAACCTTTCCCTGTTTCATAAAAATCCCACAGGGTTTTATTTAATTGAAAGCCTGCATTTTCAAAAGCTGTTTTTAAATTCACTGCCTTTGAAGCATCTACGGAACCAGCTCCGCCACCACCATAGATTGGATCAACACTATCCTGTCCAAATACACTGATCTTAGCATCCGAACTTAAAGGAAGTACATCATTTTGATCCTTCAGAAGTACAATACCCTCTTCTTCAATTTTAGTTCCAATTTCTTGTAAATGTGCAGTTCTTTCTTCTGCTGTTGCGTAATCACTGGAATAGTAATTAGCCTCTTCACCCTCGGAATTAACAATCTTCTGGGTGGACTGATTAAAGTATACAGAAATAAGGTTCTGATACTTCAAGGCATAGGCATTACCAATAATTAGTCCTACAACAAGTGCTATACATAAAACATATGTTATCACTGCTGTTATAATGGAAATCCGTTTCTTTTCTTTCATAGCTACCTCCCATAAACTTAATAAATGTTTTTTACAAGGTTGAGGATAGCATAAATAAAATACCTTGTTGATTTTAAGGCATAGGTTGTAATGTTTGTGGCACAGGTTGTAAGTGAATCACTGTTATTCGCTATACTGGTATTTGGTTGTCCGCCTTTTTCAGTTAAGTAAAAGTTATAAAAAGATTCTTTTGAGGAATTTGAAAGGTTTTTGATAAAGTTTAATTTTTAAACAAATACTTAAACAAATAAATATTCTTATTTTTAGTGTTTTGTATATTAAATTTAATTAAATAAGTTCTCTAGTGTTACAGGAAATGATAATGCACTACAAGTAATAACGAAACCCCTTATATTACATCATTTTTCAGCCCTTTTACCAAAGGAACTCTGATATTTAAATAGCTATCGCGAAAATATTGACAAAAATGTAGTTTCATTTTATAATTTTATTAAACTATATAATGAAATAATTCATAATATAGTGAATCAAAGATAATACATTATTATCAGGAGGAGCTTATTAAATGAAGAGAAGGTTTAAAAGGTTTACAGCGCTATTCGTGGCTATCGCTTTACTATTAACCATAATTTCGCCGCCAAAAGCTTACCCAGAGAAGGTAAGCGCAGCAGAGCTACCGACACCTTTAGTGTTTTATGACTTCAAGGATGGTTTGCCGTCAGACATGGAAATGCTGGCAAAGGGTACGACAGCAATACCTAAAATTACATTTGATTCAGAAAGGGGACCCGTACTTGATTTGGCATTTGGAGCACATGATTCAGAAAGTTATGTAAAATTTCCAAATCCCTATAGTACAATAAGCAATTTAACAGGAGCAACCATGATGTTATGGGTTAAGGTTGATCCATCTGCCAGCTATATGGCATATGACAACCTGATTGGTTTTACTGGAACAACAGGACGTCTCACTTTGCAGACAATGCCTTACTTATGCTATAATGCGGACGGTTCCTGGGTCGACTTAAAAAGCACCAAAGACCCTTCTTTAAGTCCGGGAGTTTGGGCACATTTGACAGTAACTATCTCAGATAATAATGTTGTAATGTACATTAATGGTACACCTATTACATATAACTACGCAGGCAGTGATGGGGACGCTACTGTGTCTGATGATGCAGAGTCAATGCTTACCTTTTTAAAATCTGCATCTGAAGCATTTCTGGGTAATGGTTCCTTCTGGGGAACACAGGATAGCTTTTTAGATAGTGTTGCTTTTTATGATTCAGCGCTATCAGCCGCTGATGTTCTGGCAGCCTACCAAGCAGATCCTTGTGTAGTACCTGCTGACATTTCATCAGGTCTTGCTGCTTATTATTCCTTTGACAATGGATTACAGGATGCTGTAAGCAGTAATACTGCCACTGAGGTATATGGTGCTGGTTCCAAATTTGGACAGGCTGTTACTGATGGCAGTAAAATAGATTATATTGTAGGACAAAAGGGCAGGGCTGTTTCCTTCCGTGGTGGTGAGAACACCGGTATTGCGTTGCCGAGTACTATTACCGGAGAAGATTATACTATCTCCTTCTGGATGAATGCGACAGATTATGTGGATTGGTCCTCCATAATTTTTGCATCAGGAGCCCCCGGTCACTTTATGAATATCATGGGCCAAGGCTGGGAAGATGACGGAGCTCATCCTCAGATCAGCTTCCACAGAGATCCTGATGAGGGCGTTTCTGTTATTGATTACGTTAGTGGTAATCCCGAGGACAAGGCATTGGAAGGCGTTTGGACCAATATTACTTATGTCGTTGACCAGGGTGAGGATGATTTTACAGCAACACTTAATCTGTATGTAGACGGTGTAAAACAAAAGGTATTTGTATTTCCTTCGCTTCAGGACGCTGGTGAGGCTATTGTTAATTTCTTTTCAGGCAGCCAGGCAACCATGTTCCTAGGTATTAATTGGTGGGATCAAACTTTCAACGGAGCTCTGGATGAATTATATCTGTATAACAGAGCTTTGTCTGCACTCGATGTTGCAGCATTACATTCGAAAGGACTGGAAAAACCAGCGGAAGGCACCGTTGCAACTCCTAAGTCAAGAGTAACTGTACACGATCCTTCCATTGTAAAGGACGGAGATAATTATTACATTTTTGGTTCCCATATGGCTTGGGCTAAAAGTACAGACTTAGAGAATTGGACTTCCTTTACTAATAATATTAATACAAATTACAGTACAATATTTGAAGATATCTGGACGGATTACTGCAGAACAGATTCTAATCCTAATGTAAGTGGTAACCTATGGGCACCAGATGTTATCTGGAATGAAGACATGGACAAGTACTGCATGTATATGAGCGTTAATGGTGATGATTGGAATTCTGCAATTGTACTTCTTACAGCAGATAATATTGAAGGTCCTTACGACTATGTTGGTCCGGTTGTATATTCTGGCTTTAACACGTCATCACATGACGCAAATTTAACCGATGTATATGATGTACTTGGAGAGGGAGCTGATCTCACAAGATATCAATCCATATCGAATACTAAGATTAATGCGATTGATGCCAATGTAAGTTATGATGAATCAGGTACTTTATGGATGACCTTTGGATCCTGGTTTGGCGGAATTTATATGTTAAAGCTTGATAAAAATACAGGCTTAAGAGATTATACAACTATTTATACTACAATACCTAATGTTTCTGACCAGTATTATGGTCAAAAGATTGCAGGTGGCTATGCCGTATCCGGCGAAGGTCCTTACATTATGTATGATCAACAATCAGATTACTATTATCTGTTTGTATCCTATGCTGGCTTTACAGCAAACGGTGGTTACAATATGCGCTTGTATCGTTCAAGAGATATCTATGGTCCATATATAGATGCAGCAGGTAATAGTGCCATTCGAACTTCCGGTGGTGATAACTCACCTTATGGGGTTAAGCTTATGGGTAATTATACCTTTGACTGCTTAACTAAGGGTTATAAAGCGCAGGGTCACAATTCAGCTTTTGTCGATGATGATGGTCAAATGTATCTGGTATATCATACAAGATTTAATGATGGAACCGAGACCCATCAGGTAAGAGTTCATCAAATGTTTAATAATGCTGCTGGATGGCCTGTGGTTGCACCTTATGAATATAGTGGTGATGATATTTCGCCTAACGGTTATGCAACGGAAGAGGTAACCGGCTATTATGAATTCATAAATCATGGTCTCAACAGTACAAGTGAGATGCTGACTACCCAAATTGTGAAGTTAAATGCAGATCATACCATCACAGGTGATATTACAGGTACTTGGAGCATGACAGATGAAACCTATGATATGACTGTTACCATCGATGGTGATGATGGAGTTACCTATAGTGGTGTATTCTTTAGGCAAAGTGATGAATCGATCTATAATAATCCGGTAATGACTTTCTCAGCAGTCGGCACCAATAACAAATCAATCTGGGGAAGCAGAATAGAAGTATCTGATTTTGAAGCTGTAGTGAAAGATGGTGAGAGCTTACAAACCAGCATCCCTGCAAAGACTGCTTCGAATATAACTTTACCAACCGTAGGCTATTATGACACTTCCATCGCCTGGACAAGTCTTAATCCTGACGTATTATCTACCACCGGTATGGTGAACAGACAGGTTAACGATACCACTGTTACACTTAGGGCCACAATTAACAAGGGCAGTGAAACTAATATTATTCAAATTACCGTAATAGTTCTCGGAACAAATGTTGGAGAATTAAGCATAGATCCAATCTATCGTTATGAGTTTGATGAGGTTCTGGATACGAATAAGATTGCTAATGATGGTACAAAGACAGGTGATGCAACCTTAGTTGGTAATGCAAATGTTATTAACGATAGTATCCACGGTAATGTTTTAGAGATTAGTAATGCGGATGGTGCTAAGAAAGTGAATTATCTGGCATTACCTACTGATACCTTTGATGGAATAACAACAGATGGCTATACTGTTGGCATGTGGGTTAACGTTGATCGAGCTGTTACTTTTGATCACAGTGCATTGTTTGAAGCTAATGGAGGAGGACAGGATCAATATCCTGTTACCAGAATGGGCGTTAACCTATTCAGTCGTATCAATTCTAACGGCAAATGGGGAGATGCCACCTCCATATCAGGCGCTTTAACCAATAACGCATGGCATTACGTAACCTATACCGTGAGCGGCACTGGAATTGCTGTATATCTGGATGGTAATAAAGTAGGTTCAGTTGCAAGTGATCTGACTCAATGCTTTGCTGATAATTTCTTAAGATTACTAGATGATGTAAGAGTCGGAAGCGGTAATATCTGGGGGGACGAAGATGTCTCCTACGCTAAATTTGATAATGTCGTAGTATATAATAAGGCATTAACTACTAGCGAAGCAGCTATTTTATATAATATGGAATACGCTTCTACATCAATCGACAAAGTCATTGTTGAACCTTCTGCAGTCACACTTCAAAAAGGACAGACACAGCAATTTACAGCGAGCTTACAGGGCTTTAACGTAGGAGCACCAAATGTAGTATGGGCTGTATCAGGAAGTTCCCTTAGTTCAACAATTTCTCCAACAGGATTATTGACAGTTGGAGAAGATGAGACAAATAATACATTTACAGTAACAGCTGCATCAATACTAGATACGACCAAGATTGGTACAGCAACAGTAACTGTATCCAATGATCCAGAAATTGAGCTACAAGTCGCAGAGCCGGTTATTACTACGAATCCATTGGATACTTCCGCTATCGCAAATAATGGAATTGTAGAAGTAACCTTAAGCACAGCCACCTTAGGCGCAAGTATCTATTACACAATGGACGGCACTACGCCTACAATTACTTCAACCAAATATAACGGTACATTCCTGGTATCCACAACTCAAACATCTGGTGTGCTAAAGGAAATAAAAGCAATTGCCGTTAAGGATGGTATGTTAAATTCCAGCCCTGCGTATAAGCAAATAATATTTAAGCCACGAGTAGTTACTCCGACTGCATCTCCCACCGCAGCACCTACTCCAACTGCATCTCCAACTCCTACACCTGTTGTAGTTGATGTAGAAGGAAGTAACCAGCAGGTATCAGCAGCAATCACTACTCAAGTAATCAATGCTAAAATCAGTGTAGGAGTTCAAGTATCCGCTAATAACATCGGCTCAACAGCTAATATGGATTTATCAATACCTATTGCAACCGAAAGTATAGTGAATCAGATAGCTAGTGGAAACACTAAGACTCTTGAGATTAATGTAAAGCTACCTTCTGATTTATTAATTGCTAAGATTGTAGAAGACTTAAATATTAAATTAGGATCAGATTTAATACAAGCCGCTACAAAGGCTGGTAGTGATATCAGTATTTCTGTAAACAATGACCAGGGAAGAGAATTATACTCCTGGAGCTTTAGCGGCAATGATTTAGCTAATTCCAATCAAGAAGTAAAGGATGTTAATCTTTCACTTTCTGTAATTAAAGCTACTGATCATGAAGAAATAAATGGATTACTGAAGAAAGAAAGTACACAGAGCTTGCAAAACAGCTTAGTTGTTAGATTTAATAATGAAGGAATTTTACCTGCACAGGCCTCGGTAAGAATATACGTTGGTAACTTATTTCAGAATACGGATCGTTCCGTATATCTTTATCATTATAATCAGGTTACAGGTAGATTAGAAACCTTACCCTACAGTTCAAATTATCAGGTAAATTCAGAGGGATATATTACGATAAATCTGCTCCATTGCTCTGATTATGTCGTATTACCTTCCGCTGCAAGCAAGGATAAAGTAACTTATCTCTTGAATCAGATAACAATTGAACCTGTAGAAGATAAACTCTTTGTAGGTCAAAAAGCAAAGCTTCAAGTGAATGTACCAGCTACACTTGAGATTGTTAAATCCTTAAAGGATGAGACTTCAAGCAGTGCAATTGGCGGCGTTACTGTAAGCTTTCAGTCAAAGAATACTAAGGTAGCTAAAGTAGACAGCAACGGTAAGATAACCGCAGTAGGCAAAGGTACCACAACAATTGTTACGACGATAAAACTTTATAATAAGAAATCTATGACTGCAACCACAAAGATCATAGTAACAGAGCCCTACATTGAATTTAGTAACAGTAAAAGTAAGATGAAAGTGGGAGAAACCTTCCAGTTCACTATTGCTGCATATGGATTAGATGTGGATCAGGCAGTATGGACAACTAGTAAGAAGTCCGTCGTAGTGATTAATAAGAATGGAAAATCCACTGCAAAAACCAAAGGAACTGATTATGTTAAAGTTCGAATCGGAGATGTTACAATCTCAATAAAAGTAGTGGTGAAATAATTTATATAAAAATAAGTCTGCCTTAGGGCGGACTTATTTTTTTGAACTGATATTTAAATTGGCAAATGAAGTATTAATAGAATATATGAAAAACCAAAGGAGTTGTTGTTTACGTATCCCTTTAATTATTAACTTAGAATTTGCACAACCCTAACTTAACATTGTACAACACTCCTACTGATGTTACAATTAGTCCGAAAGGATGTATCTGATGAATATAATTTTCTTATCTGAATTGGCAAACGAAGTAATAATAGAATATATGAAGACCAAAGGGGACGTAATTCTGGTTCCTAAGGATGAAAGATTTGAAGCAAGAATTAATAGTCATCCCGATCTGGTAATATCGATTATTGATGATACCTTAATCGTAGATGAACATGCAAATATAGAAATATTTAAGCAATTAGATACCTTAGGTGTTCCCTATGTACTAGGAAACTCTATGCTTAGCGTCGCTTATCCTAACGATATTGCTTACAATGCAGTAATTACAAGTGATTACCTAATCCATAACCTTAATCATACCAACTCTCTGCTTTTACAACACGCGAAAAATTCAGGGAAAAAGCTGATTTCTGTAAAACAGGGCTATACTAAATGTTCCACAGTTGTGGTTAATGACAATACAATTATCACTAGCGATCAGGGTATCTACCAGGTGACTAAGGTTGAAATGAATACTCTTTTAATTCAATCTGGACATGTCCTTCTGGAAGGTCATGTTTACGGATTTTTAGGTGGTGCCAGTGGAAGTTTTCAAGATTCCATTATTTTTCATGGTGATTTGAGTGAGCATCCTGACTTTGAAAAGATAGTATCTTTTGTAGAAGCGAATAATAAAGAGATTATATATTTCAAAGAATTTCCCTTAACCGATATTGGCTCAATTCTGGTATATCAACATCAATTACCTGCTTCTGTTGTTAAAGACAAGTATAATAAACATGTCAACATTCCAGTCTTTATCTCACATGAGGGCTGCCCAAACGACTGTGTCTTTTGCAATCAAAGAAAAATAACAGCTAAGGCAAATGCTATGACTTTGGAAGAGATTGCGGAACAGATTGAAACCTACTCTTCTACACTGGATGATAAAACATATATTGAACTTGCCTTT
>JASGEU010000059.1:0-28512 GCA_047606065.1 Mobilitalea sp. | reverse complement strand
TATGTTCCTGCTTGCTAAACGCTCATTGGCATGCTTTGAAAATTTTAACTCATTATCTTCATTTGCTACCTGCTTACTTTTAAGTATTTCACTAAAAGTAAGCAGGTAGCAAATGAAGATAATGAGTTAAAATTTTCAAAGCATGCCAATGAGCGTTTAGCAAGCAGGAACATAGATTTAACAGATGATCAGAGAGCTAGATTGGAAAGTGGAGCAAAAAAAGCAAGTGAGAAGGGAATAAATGAATCTTTAGTAATGGTAGATGATCTTGCCTTTATCGTAAACATCAAAAACAATACGGTAATTACTGCAGTGAATGATGCAGAGGACAAGATATTTACAAATATTGATGGTGCTGTAATCATGTAGTAAGCTGGACCAAATGGGGGCTTAAGTATCCATGACTGATTGATTGGATACCAGTGATAAAGCATAAATGGAGGTCAAAAGATATGATGAGATCGTTGTTTTCTGGTGTATCAGGACTTAAAGTTCACCAGACTAAGATGGACGTAATAGGTAATAATATTTCAAATGTAAATACAATTGGTTTTAAAGCAAGTTCTGTTACCTTTTCTGATGTATTTTATCAGACAACACAAAGTGCCAGCGGACCTAATGCTGCAACTGGTACTGCGGGACGTAATGCGATGCAGATTGGTTTAGGAGCAGGTGTTGCTTCCGTAACAACTAATATTGCGTTAAGTGGTGCATCACAAAGAACCGATAATCCCTTTGATATTATGATTGAAGGTGAAGGATTCTTTATCGTAAACAGCGGCGGAACAAATTACTTCACAAAAGCAGGTTCCTTTGCGGTGGATGCTCAGGGTAACTTGTGTACACCTTCTGGTGCAAAAGTAATGGGATGGCAGGTTGATAAAGAAGATTCGACAAAAACTGTGAAAAATGCGGTTAGCCCATTAACAGTTATGTCCCCTGCTAATTTATATGCAAAGCCGGAAGCTACCACACAGGCTTATATCACAGGCAATATAGACAGTAAAGATACACAGTTAGGTACGAATACATCCGATACAGGTAAAGCAATTAACTTAACTTTCTATGATAAAATGGGACATAGTTATACTGCCGATATGAGAATATGGGGAACAGAAGAAGGTACCAATATCTATAAAGTCGGAATTAAAGATATCTTGGATGAGGATGGACAATCTATTTTTGTTAAGAAAATAGTTGATGAAGATGGACAAGTTACTTATGAAGATTCCTCTATTACAACGTTTAACTTTGGCGGAGTTGATTTTTCGGTTGAAGTTAATGAGGATGGTTCTGTAAGCATCGACAATGAGTCAGCGCCGTTATTAACTTTTAATGGAGCAACAGGTGCCTTTGTTAGTGTGGGTGATGATGAAAATGGCGGTAACAGTGTTGGTTTAACTATCGCTGCAAGTGCAGATAGTGATAGTGGAGAGAACAATCCGTTTTCAACAGTTAATGTAGATTTTTCGTCAATTACAATGTTTTCTACCAGCGGATCTTCTTCATTAGAAGCTTACAAAGGTAGCTTAACTGGAGCTGGAGCAGGTAAGCAAGTAGGAAATATGACTGGTGTAAGTATTGATGCATCCGGAAAAATTTATGGAAAATACGACAATGGTGATAGTAAATTACTTGGTCAGATTGCAGTTGCAACCTTTGCTAATCCGGCTGGTCTTGAGGCTGTTGGAAACAGTATGTTTGCAGCTACACAAAACTCAGGTGATTTTGATGGAATAGGACAAGATCCTACGCAGGGAGGCGGAAGTTTAACGACAGGTGTTTTGGAAATGTCCAATGTAGATTTATCACAGCAGTTTACCGATATGATTACTACACAGAGAGGTTTCCAAGCTAATTCAAGAATAATAACAACATCTGATTCCCTGTTGGAAGAACTAATCAATTTAAAGAGATAACACTGGGCTGATGTAGGAATAAAGTGCCATACTTCAGTTTAGATGGGTGGCAGGTAAAACTGCCACCCATTTATAAAATCAAATTAATATTAAATTTTCGCGAAGTTAGTATCTCGCAAAATTATGTTAGGAGGTTTAAGGGTTATGATATATGTCACCAGAATAAATGGTACAAGATTTTATGTGAATGCGGAATTTATAGAAAAAGTTGAGGAGACTCCGGATACAGTTATAACACTCACCTCTGGTACTAAATTTATTGTGAAAGAGACGGGTCAGGAAATAAAAAATCTTGTAATTGCTTATAAGAAAGAGATATTTGGAAGAATGTTTGAATAGCTACAGATAAAGGTAATTGCGTTGGGTTTGTTTTATGGGTAAAGTGTATATCCAGTGAAAAACTGGGATAGAACCACATAGAATTGGCAGTGTTTACAGATAATGTAATAGAGAATTTAAGCAGCACAAGATAAAAGGGGGATATGAAGTGAGAAAAAACATACTTACTATTATTATCATGGCAATTGTATTAATTAATACAGTACTTACTGGATTGTTGATTTTTACAATTGTTCCATCAGCGAATCGAACAAATAAGCTGATTTCCAAGGTGGCATCAATTGTTGATCTAGAGCTTGAGTCACCGGACAGCGGTGAGCTCTCGGTAATGGATATTGTAAAACATGAGATTGACGGAGAGCAAACAATTAACCTTAAAAAGGGAGCTGATGGAAAGGCTCATTATGCTTTGTTATCAGTTACATTATCAATGAATAGTAAACACAAGGATTATGCTGAATATTCCGAAAAAGTTGGTGACTTTGAAAGTGAAATAAAGGAATTTGTCAATGTGGAGTTCTCCAAGTATACGATGGATGAAATCTTAAACGATAAGGAAGCGATTAAGGATGAGGTAAAAGAAAAAGTACTTGCGAAGATTAATGATCTTTTTCAATCCGATTTTATAATCAATGTTTCCTTTGGGAATATCGTACTATCTTAGTGGAATCTCGTTGATTTTTGATGAGTATGCAAGAAAAATGATGATTTTATAAATTTTTTATGTTATTATGTATCTAGTATATCAGGGAGGTAGTATCAATGGGCGATGTCCTATCCCAAAATGAGATAGATAATCTGCTTGCTGCACTTAGTAGTGGCGAGTTGGATGCAGATGATTATAAGCAGACGTCGGAAAAGCAGGTTAAAAATTATGATTTCGCCAGACCATCCAAATTCTCTAAGGAACATCTGCGTACAATGAATATTATTTTTGAACATTACTCAAGGCTATTATCCACGAATTTACCGGCATATTTAAGAAAAAATGTCCAGGTAGAGGTTATGAGCTCAGAGGCTGTTCAATATTCCGAATTTTCCAATGCGTTATCTAACCCGGTGCTGCTTGGTATTGTTGATTTTGCGCCGTTAGAAGGCAATATTATTATTGAACTTGCAGATAATCTTGGATATGCAATTGTTGATAGAATGCTTGGAGGCGGAGGGTATCCTCTTGATAAGGTCAGGGATTTTTCTGAAATCGAGTTAACGATAATTGAAAGAATTTTTAATATTTGTACTAACCTTTTACGGGAACCTTGGGCTAATGTTATTCAATTACAACCGCGGTTATTGCGCATTGAAACCAATTCGCAATTCGCGCAGATTATTTCCCCAAGTGAAATGGTTTCGATTGTTACACTTCATATAAAGATTGGTAATATTGAGGGAATGATGAACATTTGTCTTCCTTATGTATGTTTAGAGAAAGTGATTGATAAGTTAAATACAAAGTATTGGTATTCAACTATGCAGCTAAATGATGATCAATCCTATCAGGATGTAATTGAAATAGCAATTGCAAAAGCAAAAGTACCATTACGTGCAGTATTAGGAAAAAGTACAATTTCTGTTAATGATTTTATGAATATGCAAAGTGGTGATATCATTAAGCTAAACACAAAAATAGAGGATGAGTTAACGGTCTATGTAGGTAACCTAAACAAATTTACCGCGTTACCAGGAGCATCCGCAGGATCGTATGCAGTAAAGATTTCATCAATTATTCGGGGAGAGGAGTAACAGACTATGGATGGTATGCTATCTCAAGAAGAAATCAATGCCTTGTTAAATGGTATAGGTTCTGATGATGCAGCTTCCAGTATCAGCAGCATGCAGCAATTGACAGATGCTGAGAAAGATGCAATTGGAGAAATATCAAATATAAGTATGGGAACAGCAGCAACAACACTGTTTTCCTTGGTAAATCAACGTGTTAATATTACAACACCGGTTGTTGAATATGCAACCTGGAAAGATATATTAAACAGTTATGACAAGCCTTGTGTTTTTATTCAAATATATTATGAGGATGGACTTGATGGTAATAATATATTAATTTTAAAAGAAAAAGATGTTAAAGTAATTACTGATTTAATGATGGGTGGAGATGGTTCCAATATAGAGGGAGAACTATCAGAGTTACACCTTAGTGCAATCAGTGAGGCAATGAATCAAATGATGGGTTCAGCTGCAACATCAATTTCCTCAATGCTGGAAAAGAGAGTTAATATTAGTCCTCCTACCTCTGCCGTTGTTGATTTATATGAACATATGAATGGCGAAAACATAGCAGAATTCCTTAAAGGCGATTTTGTCCGAGTTTCCTTCCATATGGAAATCGGTGACCTGGTAGATAGTGTACTAATGCAATTATACCCCTTTGATTTTGCAAGAGATCTATACAAGCAGTTTGTTCAAGCCACAACCATGGAACCAGATATTCCAACAAGGCCTCCAATGGAAAATGCGGCAAAGAAAGTACAGCCCCAGGCATCTATGTCACAGGCTGCACCACAGATGCAACCCCAGCAGATGCAGCAACAAATGATGCAGCAGCAAATGATGCAACCGCAGATGCAGCAGTATGCCCCATATCCAAATCAGCAGGCAATGCCATATATGATGCCTCAGATGCCGGATGTAAATGTTCAATCTGTACAATTTGCTCCTTTTACACCTATGATGAGCAATGTAGTACAACCAGAAAATATTGATTTATTAATGGATGTACCCTTAGAGGTAACGGTAGAACTTGGGCGAACCAGTAAGTCCATTAAAGAAATACTTGATTTTACACCAGGTACCATTATTGAGTTAAATCGATTGGCAGGAGAACCAATCGATGTCTTGGTAAATGGAAAATTTGTGGCAAAAGGTGAAGTCGTAGTAATGGAGGAGGCTTTTGGTATTCGAGTTACTGAAATTACGAAGCAAAAGTGATAACGTTGAGATGTGTCTAAGGCATAGGTCAATTTGTAAAAAACTAAAACACAATAAGATAGGAGAATAAAAATGGCAAAAAGTATTTTAATTTGCGATGATGCAGCATTTATGAGAATGATGATTAAGGACATCCTTACAAAGAATGGGTATCTCATAGCAGGTGAGGCAGAAAATGGATTAAAGGCAGTGGATAAATATCAGGAAACAAAACCTGACCTGGTGATGATGGATATTACCATGCCGGAGATGGATGGAATTCAAGCATTAAAGAAGATTAAATCCGTTGACCCAAGTGCTAATGTAATTATGTGTTCTGCTATGGGACAACAGGCAATGGTTATTGAATCAATCCAATCTGGTGCAAAGGATTTTATAGTGAAACCTTTCCAGGCAGATAGAGTATTAGAAGCAGTTAAGAAAGCGGTAGGTTAATTTTATTATGCACGATAAGACTAGGATTCTATTGCAGGAAAAGATCTCAGAATTGATGATAACTCCTACGCCGTCCGTTTCATCGGAGGCAACCAAAGGAGTTATTAATCAAACCTCGACTTGGGATAATTTTGTTCAGCTAATTGGAATGGTTTTTTTGTTAATTCTAGTTTTAATTGCCTGTTATTATACTTCCAAATTTATTGGAGGTATGAAAATGGGACAAATGAAGAACAGTAATTTTCAAGTAATTGATGCTTATCGTGTCAGTCAAAATAAAGTGATTCAGATTGTTAAGATTGCAAACAAGTATATTGTTCTGGCAATTAGTAAGGATACAATTTTGTATATTACAGAATTAGAGGAAGCCGAGATTATTTTTAAAAATACAAATGCCGTTGATAAGCAGACGTTTAAACAGATGTTTGATAAGGTACGGCATTTGAATAAGTAGAGGTTAGTATCCATGGACACATATGACAGAACAATGATAAAAAGAAAGTTTGCGCTATTAATACTAATTTTAACAGTTTGCTTTGCAGCATTTATAAAACCGGACTATGCATGGGCTACCACCATTAATGATACGATTACGGATACAACAGATGATGGAAGCGGAAATAATCTATCTGGTGCGTTGGGACCACTTGAATTTAATCTTAATACGGATGAGGATTCCAATGGATTATCTTCGACTTTGCAGATGCTTCTGGTATTAACAGTAATCAGCCTTGCACCGTCTATTCTGATTATGATGACTTCTTTTACCAGAATAGTAATTGTGTTGCATTTTGTTCGATCTGCGCTGGGAACACAAACAACTCCTCCAAATCAAATAATAGTTGGGCTGGCTTTGTTTTTGACATATTTCATAATGTCACCAGTTTTTAGTCAGATTAATACCGATGCAATTCAACCGTTAAGTGCGGGTACTATTACACAAGAAGAAGCGATTGATGCAGGTGTTGCACCTTTACGTGAATTCATGTTAGATCAGACTGAAATGAAGGATTTGCGATTATTTTTAGAAATTGCCAAGTTCGATTTTAGTACTCTGGAAGAAGGTGGAACTGATATTATCCCAATGTCGGCACTTATTCCTTCCTTTATTATTAGTGAGCTTCGAAAGGCATTTATTATCGGATTTCTTATCTATATACCTTTCCTTGTGATAGATATGGTAGTAGCTTCTACCTTAATGTCCATGGGTATGATGATGTTACCACCCACAATGATTTCAATGCCGTTTAAAATCCTGTTATTTATTATGGCTGATGGATGGAATTTAATTATTGGAGAACTTGTAAAGACATTTTACTAGCGAATGAATGATATAACAGGTGGCGGAGGTTAAAATGAGCGAATTAGTCGTTATTGATATAGCGAGACAGGCATTATATTTAGTCCTTAAGGCTTCTGCACCTATGCTGGTTGTTTCTTTAGTCGTTGGTTTAATTATAAGCATCTTACAAACGGTTACCTCAATTCAGGAACAAACCCTCACATTTGTTCCTAAGTTAATTGCGGTATTTCTGGTTATGATGCTATGTGGAAGCTGGATTCTAAATTCTTTAAAAGAATTCATCGTTGAATTACTGACTAACTTAAGTTATTACATTAATAACATATGACCTTTTCAATTGAGAACTTTGAAGCTTTTCTTTTGATACTTGTGAGGATCACCGGCTTTATAGTAACGGCTCCTTTTTTTTCATTAAGGAACGTGACATTTCAAGTAAAGGCGGGACTAGCCATATTTCTAGCGGCAATCTTGTTTTATACAGTACCCTATGCGACACCGGAATATGTTGGAATACTGGATTATACTATTATTGTAGTCAAAGAAGCTTTACTTGGCGCAATCATGGGTTTCTTTGCTAATATTGCCTACCATATCATAGCGTTTGTAGGTGAAATTATAGACATGGAGATAGGTTTTTCCATGATTAATGAGTTGGACCCTGCAACAAATATACAGACAACAATAACTGCTAACGTATATGGTTATTTGATTTTGCTAATGATGATAATAACAGATATGCATCATTATTTTTTAAGGGCAGTCATTGACTCCTTTCAAGTGATAGGGCTTGGGCAGATGACATTAAACCCTGCCTCCTATAAGTTAATGGCAAAATTCCTGGCGGATTATTTCATAATAGGTTTTCAAATCGTACTGCCGGTCTATGCGGCCATTCTTGTTGTTAATACCATATTGGCAATTCTAGCTAAGATAGCACCACAGATGAACATGTTTGTTATTGGTATCCAAATAAAGATCTTTGTAGGTCTGATAGTTTTAGTGCTTATTGTACAATTAATTCCGACCGTAGCAGATTTTATCTTTGATGAAATGAAAGAGCTTTTAGTTTCCTCACTTAGGCTGTTACACTAATTCCTTGATTATTTTTTATTACTCAAAGAAAGAGGAAGTATATGATTCAAATCGATCAAATTAAATATGCGTCCTATCGTTTGAATTATAGGCTTCAATTTTTTGCAGCAGGAGCAGATAAAACGGAGGAGCCGACATCTAAGAAACTCTCAGATGCCAGAGGTGAAGGTCAGGTTGCTAAGAGTACAGAATTAATTACAGCTTCTGGTTTAGCGACCTTATTCATTGTATTAAAAATCTTTATTGGGTATATGGGAGATAAGTTTATCGAAACCTATAGGAAAGGGTTTCAGAACTTATCGAAAATTGCTGATACTGAATTTTCCATCCCGATGATACAAGCTGTTTTATCGGATGCGATTACATCAATATTATTAATTTGTCTCCCGATCTTTGCAACAGTTGTCATCATATCCTTTGTAGTTGTGCTATTCCAGGTAAAATGGCATATCTCTTTAAAAATTATTAAACCGAAATTCAGTAAAATCAACCCGGTATCAGGCTTTAAGAAAATTTTATCCAAAGATAAAATGGTAGATTTAATTATTGAGGTAATAAAAATTGCAGTGATTTCCTATATTTCATACTCGACCTTAAAGAATGAATGGAAGACATTATTGCTCCTGTATCAAATGGATCTGGAGCCTGCAATTATATTAATTGGAAATCTCGTCATAAATCTTGGACTGAAAATCAGTATGATTTTCTTGGTCATAGGATTTGGAGACTTAATATATCAAAAAATAAAATTTAGAAAAGATATGAGGATGTCCAAACAGGAAGTAAAAGATGAATATAAAAATTCCGAAGGAGATCCGCTAATTAAAGGAAAAATCAGACAAAGAATGCGTGAAGCTTCTATGCGCAGAATGATGCAGGAGCTTCCGAAAGCTGACGTTATCATAACAAATCCAACGCATTTAGCTGCTGCAGTTAAATATGACAGAGAGTCAAGTGCAGCTCCCGTTTTACTTGCCAAAGGTGCCGATTTTTTGGCACAGAAGATTAAGGATGTTGCAAAAGAGAATAACATTGAAATTGTCGAGAACAAGCCGCTTGCCAGAATGCTTTATTATAATGTGGAGGTAGGTGCAGAGATTCCACCAGAACTTTATCAAATGACAGCAGAAGTTTTAGCTTATGTATATGGGCTGAATAAAAAAGGATAATTATTAGAATTGATATAAATTTCGATAAATGGAGGGTAACCTCCAAGAGGAGGTTAGATCATTGAAGAAAAATGATTTAATTGTTGGATTATTTCTATTATCAGCGATTATTTTCTTAATAATACCAATGAACTCCTTAGTTTTGGACTTGTTGTTAGCACTAAACATTTCCATTGCGATGGTTGTATTGTTTAATTCGATATTTACGAAAGAAATACTTCAAATGTCGGCATTTCCGACCATATTGCTCTTTACGACAGTCTTTCGTATTTCACTTAATGTATCCAGTTTACGTTTAATACTTTCAACTGGTGAACCAGGTAATGTCATTACTACTTTTGGTCAGTTCGTAGGTGGTGGTGATATGGTTATTGGTATCATCATATTTATCGTATTAATCATTGTTCAGTTTATGGTAATTAATAAGGGTTCGGAACGTGTGGCAGAAGTAACAGCCAGATTTACACTCGATGCGATGCCTGGTAAACAGATGGCCATCGATGCGGATCTTAATACAGGCGCTATTAACGATACCGAAGCCAAGCTGCGACGTGAAAAAATCCAAGAAGAAGCTGCTTTTTTTGGTTCTATGGATGGTGCAACAAAGTACGTTAAGGGTGATGCAGTAGCAGGTTTGATTATAACGGTTATTAACATTGTTGGTGGAACGGTTGTAGGAATGACACGACTCGGATATGGAGCGATGGATGCTTTTGAGCATTTCGCTATTCTTACCATCGGTGATGGTTTGGTAAGTCAGATTCCTTCACTTATGATATCTTTAGCAACGGGTATTTTAGTAACCAAGGCATCAAAAGAAGCTGATTTTGGTGATATGCTCATCAAACAGTTATTTTCTATTCCAAAGGTGCTTTATATGGTTGGTGCCAGTATGGTGGTACTTGGATTCCTTACCCCTTTAGATGCTCTTGTATTTGCTGTTTATGGTCTTATTTTTATAATTTCAGGAAGAGTAATTGCGAATAAACTGGATGTTGGATCTATAGAGAGCGAAGTTTCCTCGGAAGATGTATCTGCAAATGAAATTAGAAAACCTGAAAATGTAGTTTCACTTTTACAAGTTGATCCAATTGAATTGGAATTTGGTTATGGTATCATTCCACTGGCAGATACGAATCAGGGTGGTGATTTACTGGATCGTGTTGTCTTAATTCGAAGGCAGATCGCCATTGAACTCGGATGTGTTGTTCCAATCATACGACTTAGGGATAATATTCAATTAAATCCAAATCAATATATTATTAAAATTAAAGGTATTCAGGTTAGCGAAGGAGAAATACTTTTCGATCACTATATGGCTATGAATCCAGGATATGTAGAAGAAGAGATTACTGGTATTCCTACGTTTGAACCTTCCTTCCACCTGCCAGCCATCTGGATTACAGAAGGACAGAGAGAAAGAGCAGAAACCTTGGGTTATACTGTAGTTGATCCTCCATCCATTATTGCAACACATTTAACAGAGATTATACGTAGTCATATCTTTGAACTGCTTACCAGACAGGATGTACAAAATCTGGTTAATAATATTTCAGAGTCACATCAGACCCTTGTATCTGAACTTGTACCAAAACTTCTCAATATTGGTGAGATACAAAAAGTACTTCAGAATTTGCTTAAGGAAGGCATTTCAATCCGAGATCTGGTAACTATTTTTGAAACATTGGCAGATTATGCACCGACCACCAGAGATTCCGATGTGTTGACAGAATATGCGAGACAAAGTTTAAAAAGAGCAATTTCAAATAAATATTTCCCTTCCCATGAAATGACGAGTGTAGTTACCTTGGACCCGAAAGTAGAGCAGGAGATTATGGCATCTGTGAAACAATCAGAGCAAGGGTCTTATCTGGCACTTGATCCTGGAGTAACAAGGGAAATTATTGAATCTGTTCAGAATGAAGTACATAAGCTGGAGGATTTAGGAAGAAATCCTATAATTATAACATCTCCTATTGTGCGTATGTATTTCAAACGTCTGACACAGGATTATTTTAAAGATTTAATTGTAGTTTCTTATAATGAGATTGAATCGAATGTAGAACTACAGTCTGTAGGGATGGTGACAGTATAATGATAATTAAAAAATTCCAAGCAAATAATGAAACAGAAGCAATCATTCTTGCCAAGGAGGAACTTGGCAAGGATGCAATTGTAATGAATATAAAGACAATATCTCCTAAAGGCATTTACAAAATGTTTCGTAAGCCTTTGGTGGAGGTAACTGCTGCCGTGGATGACAATATAATTTATAAAAATGACAGAAATAAAGCTGCGGCTAACCCATTACCTATACAGAGAAAGCCAATTTTACCTGATATTATATATGATGAACCTGACCTCAACACAGATGCAAAGAGTGAATTAGCTGTATCAAATCCTTCTGCAATTGAAGTAAAACTGAATAATTTACAAAACTTAATTGAAAAGCAGATGGTAGAGAAGGAAAAAGAAACGAAGGATAAAACTGATGCAAAGGCAGCAGATTCGAATAAAAATCTGGCTTGTATTCAGTTAATCTATAATCAATTAATATCAAATGAAGTAGATGAGAAGTTTGCAAATCAAATTATTACAGAAGTAGAGAGCAGCTTGAAAAAGGATGCCTCCATGGATAATATTTTAGCAAGTATTTATCAAAAGATTGTTTTGAAATTGGGACAGCCCAGAACCATTGAGATAAATGGGAAGACGCCAAAGTTTGTATTTTTTATTGGACCTACAGGCGTAGGAAAGACTACAACCATAGCTAAGATTGCCTCCAAGTTTAGAGTGAATGACAAGTTAAAGGTTGCATTCCTTACCGCTGATACTTATCGAATTGCTGCTGTAGAACAATTAAGAACCTATGCGAACATATTAGGAATTCCATTAACGGTTATCTATAGCGAAGATGAAATGAAACATGCAAAGGAAGAATATAGTGAGTATGATTTAGTTTTCGTGGATACGGCTGGTCGTTCTCATAGAAATAAAGAGCAAAGAGATGATATTGAAGCTCTAATTAATACGATTCCTGAGGAGGAAAGGGATATTTTCCTCGTACTTAGTGCGACTACCAAATACAGAGACTTAATTAAAATTACAGAAGCATATGCTGAAATTATAAATTACAGTCTTATCTTTACGAAACTTGATGAAACCAGTTCGATTGGAAATTTATTTAATATACGAATGTTAACTGAAGCACCGTTATCCTATGCTACATTTGGACAGAATGTGCCTGATGACATTTCGCGAGTAGATGCTCAAAGTATAGCAAAGCAGTTATTAAGGGGGCAGTAAAAAATGGATCAGGCAGACAAATTAAGAAAAATGATAAAAGAACAGACTGCCCCACGAAATGTTGCCAGAGTCATTACGGTAACCAGCGGGAAGGGTGGTGTCGGCAAATCCAGTATCTCTGTTAATTTAGCAATTGCTCTTTCTAAGCTTGGGCACAGGGTAATCATATTGGATGCTGACTTTGGTCTTGCAAATGTTGAAGTAATGTTAGGAATACGACCTCAATATAATTTAGCAGATCTTATGTTTCGAGGAAAAAATCTTTCTGATATTATTACAGAGGGTCCAGAAGGTATTGGATTTATTTCCAGCGGATCAGGTATCCAGGAGCTTACAAATCTATCAAAAGAGCAGATTATATATCTTATTCAGAAACTAGTTGAATTGGATGAGCGAGCAGATATTATTATTATTGATACAGGAGCGGGTATCTCTGACTCTGTAATTGAGTTTGTAGCTGCAAGTTCAGAGGTCCTTCTGGTAGCTACCCCGGAGCCAACGTCGATTACAGATGCATATGCTCTATTAAAGACATTAAATAGAAAAGAAGATATCTCATTACAGGACACGGTAATTAAAATGATTGCTAACCGTATTGAAAGTCAAGAGGAAGGTAAAGAGTTATACGATAAGTTAAGCATTGTGGTAAGTAAGTTCTTAGATCTTAAGTTAGAGTATCTTGGTGGAGTTCCGCAGGATGCTAAGGTTTCAAAGGCAGTTATGAAACAGAAAGCGGAGATATTACTGTATCCGGAATCGGATTTTGCAAAGACAATTAGCAAATTAGCTGATATTTTATGCGAGAATATCCTGCAGCAACCGCAACGTAAGATTGGTATAGCACAGCTTTTTACAAATCTTCTTCGTTCCAGAATTAAAAAATAAAAAATGTGAATGATGATAGCATCTATGCTGGGGAGGGACTAAATGCTTCAGGATGTATTAACCTTAGGCGATAAAATTGACATCAAACCATTGAGTAAGGATCAAACTCCGCTTCATAATGCAAGAAGCTTTGTTAGTCAGCTTCTTGAAATTATTGATAAGGATACCCTTCACATTGCAACACCGATCATGTTTGGAAGAGTATTGATGCTAAATACAGATGAGTATTTAAACTTATTTTTTTATACGAGTCAGGGCCTGTATAAATGTAATTGCAAAGTATTAGGTAACCATAAAGAAAATAATACAGTGGTAACTGTAGTCAGAATAATAACGAAACTTGAAAAATATCAGAGGCGGCAGTATTTCAGATTGGAATGCTTGCTGGATATAGAATACAGACTTATCCCATTGGATGAGGAACTTTTAGAACAGAAAATATTAAAAAAAGAAATAACGAATATCCGAGAATTAGAGCAAAGTAAAGAACAATTAAAAAGCTATGACAAGAATTGGATGAAAGCAATTGTAATAGATGTTAGCGGTGGTGGTGCCAGGTTCTTTTCTGCTATTCAGCAGTCACGCGGTGATAAAATCAAAGCTAGAATGGATTTGGCGGTATCAGGAAGTATCAAACGCCTGGTTATTAATGCTAAGATAATTGCTTCTTCAAAATCAATGGATAAAAATGCAGCATTTGAAAATAGAATTGAATTCCTTGATATCAGACCCAAAGATAGGGAAGATTTAATTAAGTACATATTTGAACAGGATCGTATTCGGCGAAATAAATGATAAAAAATTGGCGAATAAGTTGTTTATCTAGTAGTTCATGAAAGGTAAGCCGGAATAATGAAGAAAAATATTTTAGTAATTGATGACTCTGCACTTATGAGAAGGGTCCTCTCTGATATAATAAATGCAGATGACAGATTTCAGGTTACAGAATATGCTGGAAATGGTTTGGAGGGTCTTATTATCCTTCAGAATAGAGGCAATGAATTTGATGCAGTACTTCTTGACATTAATATGCCGAGAATGAATGGGATCGAATTGTTATCTGAGCTGCAAACTAAAAATATAAAAGCAACTGTCATTGTTGTCAGTACAATTGCCGTTAGAGATTCCAAAGAGACGATCCATGCACTGGAGTTGGGTGCATTTGACTTTGTAACAAAACCTGAAAGCTATTTGGAAGTAAAGAGTAATCAATTTTCAGATAAGATATTGGGTGCATTGGCAACTGCAACTAAGATTGAAAAAGCAGCAGTAAAGGTAAGTATACAGGAAAGAACCGTTGTAAAGAAAGAGATTAAGGTAAAACCAAAGATTCTGCCAACTGTTCTTCCCCAAAATGCAAATAAGCTGGTTGCTTTGGCATGTTCCACTGGTGGGCCAAAAGCTCTCCATGCAGTTATACCAAGTCTGCCACAGGATCTGGATGCAAGTGTTTTAATTGTCCAGCATATGCCCGGTGGTTTTACAAAATCCTTAGCAGATCGATTGAATGAATTAAGTCAGCTTACCGTAAAGGAAGCAGAGGATGGCGAAATACTTTGTAAAGGCACTGTTTATATTGCAAAAGGCGGGTTTCAGATGAGAGTAAAGAAACAGTCTTGTGGTCAATATGCAATTTCTTTATCCAAAGAGGCTGCAAGACAAGGATTAATGCCCTGTGCAGATATCATGTATGAATCGTTAGTAGACACTGACTTTGATCAAATTACTTGCGTAGTATTAACTGGAATGGGTGGTGACGGCACTGCCGGAATATCACAGCTTATACAAAACAAAAATATTTATGTAATTGCTCAGAACGAAGAGACCAGTATTGTTTATGGAATGCCTAAGGTAGTAAAAGAAGCTGGGCTTGTGGATGAAGTAGTTGCACTTAATGAGGTATCTGATTCAATTATAAAAAATGTGGGGGTGAATTAAATGGATGTTAGTCAATACCTGGAGATTTTTATTGAAGAAACAAAAGAGCACTTACAAAGTTTAAATGAACATTTATTAATTCTGGAACGTGAACCTGAAAATGAGAATACAATAAATGAAATCTTTCGTGCAGCCCATTCCTTAAAAGGAATGTCTGGTACAATGGGATATAAAAGAATGCAGCATTTAACCCATGACATGGAGAACGTTTTTTCTGAAATCAGAAATGGTCATATGAAAGCAAACTCTCAGCTGGTGGATATACTGTTTAAAGGACTTGATGCTCTGGAGACCTATCTAGGCAATATCCAATCCGATGCGAATGAAGGAGAAGATGATAATCAAGATATCCTTAATGCTTTAAATGATATTCTAAATGCAGGTCTTGGTAAGGCTGCACCAGTTGCAGAACCAAAGGAAAAGGAAACTCCTAAAGTAGCAGCTTCTGTATCCGAAGGCCAGGAAAAAATGAAATTTAAGGGAATTAAACTGGAAGAGCATGAGAAGAAAGCGATTGTAAAAGCTGGACAACTTGGATTAAATGTTATTGGTCTTACCGTATATATTCATGAGTACTGTGTACTGAAAGGCGCAAGAGCATTTATGGTTAACCGTACCCTGGAAGAAATGGGTGAAATTATTAAGCTTTTCCCAAGTGCACAGGATTTAGAAGATGAAAAGTATGATTTTGAATACTCTGCTTTTATCATTACCAAGGAGATGCCGGACAAGCTTATTAAAGTTGCCTCTAATGTATCTGAAGTAAAGGAAGTAGTAGCTGACTTTATTCACTTATCCGATTCAGAGGTGGCTTCGTATACCGCTATGCTTAAGCAGGATGAAGCAGCAACGCATCAACAGAAACAAGCGGTTGATCCCGGAGCAGTAAAAGCAAGTAATGCTCCTGCTACAAAGCAAGCAGCGAAACCTGTTGCGAACCGTTCTGTTCGTGTTGATATTGATAAACTGGATGTCTTGATGAATTTAGTAAGTGAGCTTATCATAGCAAAGAATGGATTGATTTCCAGCAGCAGTACCTCAGATATTAAGCTCGATAATAATTTTCATGAACAAATTGAGTACCTGGAGAGAGTAACAACGAATCTTCATGAATCAGTTATGAAGACAAGAATGGTGCCAATTGAAAGTGTTGTAAACCGTTTCCCAAGAATGATAAGAGACTTATCAAAGAAGCTTGAGAAGGAAATGGAATTATATATGACCGGTGAAGAGACAGAACTTGACCGAACCGTTATTGATGAGATTGGTGATCCTTTAATGCATTTACTCCGCAATGCAGCTGATCATGGACTTGAGAGCAACGAAGAAAGAGAAAGAAAAGGCAAGAATTCAACTGGATCCATTTATCTGGATGCATATCAGGATGGTAACAATGTTGTAATCGAAGTTCGTGATGATGGTGCTGGTATTAATACAGAGAAGATTAAGAGAAAAGCAATTGAAAAAGGTGCTATTTCTGTAGATCAAGCTGAATTAATGACAGATAAAGACATTATTGATATTCTTTTCCAACCAAGCTTTTCAACAGCTGAGCAGGTTACAGATGTCTCTGGCAGAGGTGTAGGGCTTGACGTTGTTAAGACGAAGATCGAAGCACTTGGCGGAGAGATTGAAGCGAGAACGAAACTTGGAGAAGGCTCCAACTTTATCATTCGCCTTCCTCTTACCCTTGCGATTGTTCAGGCATTAATGGTAATCATCGGTAATGAAAAATATGCACTTCCACTTGGAAGCATCCAAACCGTGGAAAATATTCCATGTACAGAGATTAAAACAATTCAAGGAAAAGAGGTTATTAATTTACGTGGTCATGTGGTACCGATCGTACGCCTTGGTAATGTCTTAAAATGTACTCCGGCAGAAGTTGAACCTGAAGAACTTTTAGTTGTAATTGTGAAAAAAGGTGAAAGACTTGCTGGTATGGTAGTTGACGAATTAATTGGACAACAGGAAATTGTAATTAAGTCAATTGGTAAATATATTAAGAATCACAGAATTATCAGCGGTGCTACAATACTTGGCAATGGTGAAGTAGCCTTAATATTAGATGTTAATTCATTAGTTTAGGAGGTGCTTAAGATGGAAGTTATAGATACAAAACAGTATATTGTGGCCTACCTGAACAACGGTCAGTATGGCATAGATATTAAACAGATTGATAATATTATAGTAATGCAGAATATAACCAGAGTACCTAAGGCACAATCCTATTTTAAAGGGGTTATCAATCTGCGTGGTGAAATAGTACCCGTTATGAGTCTTAGAAGCAAGCTGGGTTTGCCGGAAGATTCCTTTACTGCAAAGTCACGTATCATTATTGTAAGACCGGAAGCCTCTGCAGCTCCAGTTGGCTTGATTGTTGATGAAGTAAAAGAGGTGATTTCCTTACCGACAGAAGCAATTGAAAAAATGAATTACGATGAAAAGGATGAGAAGGCAAACTTCAGTATAGGTGTTGGCAAATACGAAAATGAATTGATTAACCTTCTTAACATTAACGCAGTTGTGTATGATAAGGATAATTCAAAGGATTCAAAGAAATAAAAGAATAATATAAATTAAAAAATAAGGTAACTATTCAGAACCAAGCTCGAAAACCTGCGGTTTCCTCGCTGTTTGGCTCTCGCCAAACATGAATACATGACAATTGAAACGATTTATCGTTTCAATTGTATTAAAAATTATCCTTAGAAAGCAAGCTTTCACGGCTAATTTATTAAATATTCTGCTTGGTTCTGAACAGTTACAAAATAAGAATAAAAGGTGAGGTGTTTGCGAAGTGCCTGAGATTAATTTAAATGAAATGGATCATATGCAGTTTGACGTACTTAGGGAAATCGGCAATATAGGAGCTGGGAATGCGACAACAGCACTCTCGCAAATGATAAATTCTAAGCTTGATATGAAGGTTCCAAAAGTAGATTTACTGGAATTTAAAGAGTTATCTGAAATCGTTGGAGGGGCCGAAAACTTAGTAGTAGGTATCTTATTTACTCTTGAAGGCCAGATAGACGGAATGATGATGTTTATGATGAATCTGGAGGCCTCCAGACATCTGGTAAATCTATTGGTTGGTTCTGATTATGGGACAGCTACAGGCGAGTTTTCTGAAATGGAATTGTCTGCTTTGAATGAAATTGGTAATATTATTGCAGGAGCATACCTCTCCTCCCTGTCAACCTTAACAAATATGTTAATTACCTCCAGCGTTCCCCATATGGCAATTGATATGGCCGGAGCAATTCTTAGTGTCCCTGCAATTGAGTTTGGAAAGATTGGTGATAAGGCACTTTTAATAGAGACGGAATTCGGGGACGAAGGACATGCAGTTAACGGATATTTTATATTAATACCTACGATTGATTCGTATTCAGCAATATTATCTTCATTGGGATTATAGGGTGATTACATGAACGAGATGATAAAGGTTGGGATGGCTGATCTAAATGTATGTATGTCTCCCAATGCACTTACAACACTAGGTCTTGGTTCTTGTGTCGGGATTGTTCTCTATGATCCGATAAGAAAAATTGCCGGGATGGTACACGTAATGCTGCCAGACAGTACAAAAATTATAAATAACGAAAATAAAGCTAAATTTGCTGACACTGGTATAGATGCTTTGATTCAAAGAATGACACAGATTGGGGCCGATAGGCGTGTTTTAATTGCAAAAATTGCTGGCGGAGCGCAGATGTTTGCTTTTAGCAATAATAATGATATGATGCGTATAGGAGATAGAAACGTCGAAGCAACCAGATTAAAGTTATCACAGCTAGGGATTAGTATTAAAGCCGCAGATACCGGTTATAATTATGGTAGAACAATCGAATTCTATCCGGAAACAGGTGATCTGTTAATTAAATCGGTTGGCAAGGATAAAAAGATTGTTTAGAGTTAGATGGAGGTCTAATGAAAGAACGATATATTCCGGCATTCATCATGCTCATAGCAGGTGCCATAACTAGTATTATTAACATTGTAAATCAAGTTGAACTTGTTACAGCGTTAAAACGATTGCTGCTTGTAATCATTATTTTTTATATAATTGGTTTGCTCATAAAAGCCATTCTTCATATAGGTCTTAAAAAATTAGCAAAGAAACAAGTGGAAAATCTGGAGGAAGTACCTGTCTCTGATGAGGAAAATATTACTTAGCTCTAGGAGACTGACTATGCTATATGCTTATTAAGGATAGCAAATTTCAGGAGGAACTATGAACGCTGATTACAAACTTAAGCTCTGGGAGGATTTTACCAAAAGAAGAACACCTGAGCTCCAAGAAAAGATCATAATTGAATATGCAGGATTAGTGAAGCTGGTAGCAGGCCGCTTAAGTATGTATCTGGGGTATCATGTTGAATATGATGACCTTGTAGGATATGGTACCTTTGGACTGATTGATGCAATCGACAAATTCGATTATAATAAAGGTGTTAAGTTTGAAACCTACGCCTCATTAAGAATACGTGGTGCAATTCTGGATCAAATCCGCAAGATGGATTGGATTCCAAGGAGCATCCGACAGAAGCAGCGAAAAATTGACTTGGCTTATCAAAACCTTGAGTCAAAGTATGGTCGTATGGCAAGTGAAGAAGAAGTTGCTTTAGAGCTTGAAATATCAATGGAGGAATTAGAGAATTGGCAGAGCCAGACAAAGGTCTCTAATGTGATTTCTCTGGATGAATTTATTGACCAGGGAAGTGAATCTAAGGTTGATCCCAGTCTAACTGCAAAATATGATCAGCCGGATAAGGTAGTTGAGAAGCAAGAGCTGAAAGAATTACTAATTAAAGCATTGGAAACATTAACTGAGAAAGAAAAGAAGGTTATTATACTTTACTATTATGAGGAATTGACCTTAAAGGAAATAAGCCGCATTTTAGAGGTCTCGGAATCAAGAATTTCACAGTTACATACCAAAGCTTTACAAAAAATGAAATTTAAACTTGGCAATAATATGGAGCTAATTACGAATCTGTAGTAATACTGGATGGGGATCAGGTTGATTCGTTTTATTAAGTATTCATTTGTTAGAGAATATAGGCAAAGGTTGATTGGAGAAATATATTGTGTATTTCTCTTTTCGCAATGTCTGACAGTTGTCAATTTGAGAGGAGGGGCATTATGAAGGGAAGAAATGGTTATTTTGAGTTATTTACTAAGATTGACGGAACATATCTTCGGCTTTATGAAGCAGAAGCAGGCGGTGGACCTGTTTTTTATGATGAAATTAGTAAATATCTTACCGATATGAAAATCTATGAATATGATAAAATTGCAATTGGTAGAGCCATTACCTCTTTGAAGGGGGTTGTAGAAGTAAAACTAACTCCTGTCATAATACCTTCCAATGATGAATTGGTAACGGTTGATATTATGGAGGAGAGAATGTATGCAATTGCAAGATTTTATCCGCCGATAGGCAACGGGAAACCATTAAAGAGGGAGGATATTATTAATTCATTAGTTCGCACTGGTATAAAATATGGAGTGCAAGAAGATATAATCCAAGAGTTTTTGATGGACCGTCATTACTGTACAGATTACATTATTGCTAAGGCAACCCCCGCACTGCAGGGGCGAGATGCAATTGTTACATATCATTTTAATACGGATTTAACCTTAAAACCAAAGACGAACGAAGATGGAACCGTTGATTTCCACCAATTGGATATGATCAGTCATTGTCGTAAAGGAGACTTACTTGCAACCCTGACTCCTATTGACCTTGGAAGACCGGGAATTGATATCTGTGGTAATATTATACGGCCGCTTAAGGTAAATAATAAGATTTTAAGACATGGTAATAAAATTAGAATTTCGCCAGATGGACTGCAAATGTTTTCGGAAGTTGATGGACATGTCAGTCTTACAGATGGCAGAGTATTTGTTTCTGATACCTATGATGTTCCAGCTGACGTAGATGCATCCACAGGAGACATTGTGTATGATGGGAATGTTGTAGTTCACGGTAATGTTATTACCGGATTTTCAATACGTGCAAAAGGTGATGTCGAAGTTGATGGCGTAGTGGAAGGCGCATATATTGAGGCCGGTGGACAGATTGTTCTAAAACGTGGTATGCAAGGTATGAGTAAAGGGATTTTAAGAGCAGAAGGGAATATTATTGCTAAGTTTCTGGAAAATGCTGAGGTGATTGCAGGCGGATATGTTTCTACGGAATCCATTTTACATTGTAAGGTATCAGCAAAAGGAGATATTATTGTAGGCGGAAAACGTGGGTTTGTTACCGGTGGTGAAATTAGATCCGGATCAATGATTTCTGTTAAGACTGCAGGTTCTGTTATGGGTACTATGACACTTCTTGAAGTGGGTATCGACCCTAGAATAGTCGAGGAATTTCGAGACATTGAAAAAAAATTGGCAATTATGATAGCTGATAAAGAAAAACTAGCACAAGCTCTTGCGATTTTTAGAAAGAAGTTAACCATGGGAGTTCAGATTACCGATGAAAAGAAAGAGTATTTGAAACAGGTTACTCAGCAAAATATAATGCTTGAAACCTCCATAAAAGAAGCGAAAAAAAGATATGATGATTTGAGAATTGAGATGGATAATACCTCTACTGGCATGATTAAAGTACAGGATGTTGTGTACCCGGGAACAAAACTGGTGATTTCCAATGTGACACATTATATTCGAAATGAAACACATCATAGTAAATTTCATAGAGATAGAGCAGATATTAAGATAACACCATTGAATTAAGAAAATGAAACCTGTCAAAAGATAATGTTGTTATCCGGTAAGCTTCGGATACAGGATAAGGAGTGTACTATGGGACCACTTGATATTATTCGAACTCAGGAAGCAGCGCAAATTAAGCATATGGAAACCCAAAGAACACAATATATGCATGAGGTTTCTAATAAGAATTTTAAGGACATGATTGAGAAACAGCAATCTAAGCCCAAGGAGCTGACAAAATCAGAAAACCCAGAATATCGTTATGATGCGAAGGAAAAAGGGAATAATCAATATACAAGCTCCAAGCAAAAGCAAAAAGGAAAAAAGGATGAGGAAAAGAAGGAAAAGAGTACCTCTGTTCCACCAAAAAATAAGGGAATTGATATACGGATTTAATCCTGGTTTTTCGATTCTAAGTCAGAAATGGAGTATTTCATGGGTCTATTAGAAATTGTCTTAGTTGCCTTAGGAATTATCATTATTATAGTCAGCTGTTTTCAGATTGATAAAGTGCAAAAAAATGCAGCACCAATAAATACTTTTGACTTCTCCTATGATTCATTAAAAGAGGAAGAGAAACAGAAACTAATAAACAAACTAAAGGATGTATTATCAGATATAAGTGAAGAAACAATCATCCAAACAGATGATAGCTTAAGTAAGCTTTCAAATGAAAAAATAATGGCGGTCAGCGAGTATTCGGATCAAATATTAGAAAAGATTTCAAGAAACCATGAGGAAGTTGTATTCCTATATAATATGTTAAATGATAAGGAAAAGGAATTAAAGTCAGCAGTTAAGGAAATTGATCAGTCAAAGAAAAAAGTTCAAGATATAATAGAGGCAAAAATGACTAACAATAAGGAACAAGCCTCGAAGAAACCTCAAGGAGCAGAAAAACCCTTAACACAGGCTACGCAAATCGAAAATAAGTCGTTTATGCAGAATTCAAATCATTTATCGCAGGAAATGAGTGAAAGTAATAGATCAAATAATAATACTGAAATATTAAAACTATATTCACAAGGAAACTCTGTAATTGAAATTTCCAAGCTGTTAGGACTTGGTCAAGGTGAAGTTAAACTTGTTATTGACTTGTTTAAGAACAAGAAGTAATTCGAAAGGCTTGGTATAAATAGATATGAAGTTAAAATATTACATGAGAGGATTGGGAATTGGAATATTACTTGCAACTTTAATTCTGTCCATTTCAAATACGAAAGAAAATTTAACTGACGCTGAAATTATCGCTCGAGCAGAAAAACTTGGCATGGTAATGGAAGACGAGATTGATAATAATTTAAAAGAAGTAATAAAGAAACCGTCAATTACACAAGAACCAGAGGCTACACCAGATATAAGTATAACCCCCGCACCTACCCCTGCAATAAGTGTTACCCCTGCGTTAACGGTAACACCAATTGTCACTCTGGAACCAACCGTAACTTCTGCTCCGTCTGTAACAGAGCAGCCAGAAGTAGCTAAGTTGGTAACCTTTGAGATTCAAAAAGGTATGTCCTCCAATAAAGTATCAAAGCTTTTACAAGAGATTGGGTTAATTGAGGATGCGAAAGATTTTAACGAATATCTTATTGATGAGAATAAAGTAAGTGTAATCCAGGTAGGAACTTATGAGCTGCCGGAGAATTGTACTTACGATGATATTGTAAATGCTATCACTAAGAAAAATTAAACCTGTTATCAAAAGAATTAATCAAAGAATAGAAAATAAAAATTAAAATATATAAAATATAGTAAAGAAAATAGTTATTATACAAAAAGAAGGACTTGCCAAGCTTAAGCAAGTGTGATATAATTCTTAAGGCAAAATACACGTATATTGATTCTGACAGTGGTGCCAAAGAGCAAAGGGTCTGTTCAGAAATTGAGATATGCGGAAGAAAACAACCAAATGGAGGTAAAATTATGAGCGTTATTTCAATGAAACAGTTATTGGAAGCTGGTGTACATTTTGGACACCAAACAAGAAGATGGAATCCTAAGATGGCGGAGTACATCTACACAGAGAGAAATGGTATCTATATCATCGACTTACAGAAATCTGTAGGTAAAGTTGACGAAGCTTATGCAGCAATCAAGAATGTAGTTGCTGAAGGCGGTACTGTATTATTCGTTGGTACAAAGAAGCAGGCTCAGGATGCAGTTAAATCCGAAGCAGAGCGTTCTGGTATGTATTATGTAAATGAGAGATGGTTGGGTGGTATGTTAACTAACTTCAAAACCATTAAGAGCAGAGTTGATAGATTAAGAGCAATCGAAAAAATGTCAGAAGACGGTACTTTCGAAGTTCTTCCTAAGAAAGAAGTAATTCAGTTAAAGAAAGAATGGGAGAAACTTGAGAAGAACCTCGGCGGAATCAAGAACATGAAGAAGATTCCTGATGCTATCTTCGTAGTAGATCCTAAGAAGGAAAGAATTTGTATCCAAGAAGCACACACACTTGGTATTCCTCTTATCGGTATTGCTGATACTAACTGCGATCCTGAAGAATTAGATTTCGTAATCCCTGGTAATGATGATGCGATCAGAGCAGTAAAATTAATTGTTTCCAAGATGGCTGATGCTGTAATTGAAGCTAATCAAGGTGTTCAGTTAACTGATGCAGCTGGTTCAGAGGCTTCTGATGAAGCAGCTATGGAAGATGTAGTTACTGCATAATTCATTTCATTAAATATTACGAGACTTCATGAAACAGAGTGTCATGGAGCTTACTAAATATGTATAAAAGTACATGGATGGAGGTTAATATGGAAGTTACAGCTGGAATGGTAAAAGAGTTAAGAGAAATGACCGGAGCCGGAATGATGGATTGCAAGAAAGCTCTTGCAGCTACTGAAGGTGATATGGATAAAGCAGTTGAGTTCTTAAGAGAAAAAGGACTTGCAGCTGCTGAAAAGAAAGCTGGTAGAATTGCAGCAGAAGGTATTGTTGCTACAAACGTAAGCGTAGATGGCAAAGTGGCATCTATCGTTGAAGTTAACAGTGAGACTGACTTCGTTGCTAAAAATGATAAATTCAAAGATTTCGTTGCTGCTGTTGCAGCACAGGTAGTTTCCTCAAGTACAAATGATCTTGATTCCTTCCTTGCAGAGTCATGGTCTTTAGACAACTCTAAGACAGTTAAGGAAGAATTATCTTCTATGATCGCTATCATCGGAGAGAACATGAACATCAGAAGATTTGAGAAAGTTGAAGCTGCTAATGGATTTGTAGTATCCTACATCCATGGTGGTGGCAGAATCGGTATCCTTGTTGATGTTGAAAGTTCTGTTAACAACGATGAAGTTCAGGAAGCAGCTAAGAACGTTGCAATGCAGATTGCAGCTTTATCTCCTAAGTATGTTGATCAGTCTGAAATCTCAGCTGACTTTATTGCTCATGAGAAAGAAATCTTAAAAGCACAGATCATGAATGATCCTGCTAACTCCAAGAAGCCAGAGAACATCATTGAGAAGATGCTGGAAGGTCGTTTACAGAAAGAATTAAAAGAGTTCTGTCTTGTTGATCAGACCTATGTAAAGGATAGCGAACTTTCTGTTGGACAGTACCTTGCTAACATTTCCAAGCAGGTTGGTTCACCAGTTGCTGTTAAGCGTTTCGTACGTTTTGAAACTGGCGAAGGTCTTGAGAAAAAGACTGAAAACTTTGCTGAAGAAGTTGCTCGTCAGATGGGACAGTAAGATGTCTAAAGGCAACTTCTTTGAGAAGCTTGCTAAATAGACAGGACAGTAAGATATCCCTAATGACAATTTAACTAAATCATAAGGACATTACAGTCAATGTAATGTCCTTTTTTAGTACTAAAATTCTATTATCTTTTAAGCAGCATTTTTGGATTAGTCTTTGCTAATTAACTGAGAATATGTTAAAATTAAACAAGGACTAAAACTAGGGGTGAACGACTTGCAGGATTTAAATAACACAACCAATGAAACGAAAAATCAAGCAATAAAGCTTGTTGAAAATAAAAGAAAACGAATAAAAAGAATGAAGATCGGGATTATAGTCTCTATCGTTTTGCTAATTACATTTCCTGTCATATGTTGTATTTTTTTGGGATTTAGAGTAATGGAATTGCAAACAGAAATAACACAATTACATAGATTATATGGTATGAGTACAGAGGAACCTGACCATAATAATTATGCATATGCGGCTGAAATCGAGACAAATCAAATAATATCACCAACATCAATAAGTATAACTCCGGCATCAACAATAAGCATAATGCCAACGATAACACCAACGATTTCTCCGACAATAACACCTATTGTAATGCCAACAATAGCACCAACGAAATCCCCGACAATAACACCTGCTATAACGCCGACGGTAATACCATCTAGTGGGTCTAATGATAACTTAAATAGCCCGATAACGGAACCGCCAGAAAAGCCTACAACAATACCATCGCCAACAATAAAACCTCAGCATGAAGTAACAGAGGGCATTTATAAAGATAAACAAGTTTATCTTACCTTTGACGATGGACCGAGCATTTACACTGATGAAATTTTAGATATTCTACAAGAATATGGAATTAAGGCAACTTTCTTTGTAGTAGGAAAAACCGATGAACATTCTATTAAAATGTATAAAAGAATTGTAAATGAAGGTCATACGTTAGGAATGCACTCATATTCCCACAGGTATGAAAAGATCTACAATTCGGTTAAAGATTTTGATAAGGACTTTACAAAACTATGGAAATTGTTATATGATACTACTGGATACAAGCCTTCTATTTACCGATTTCCAGGGGGAAGTGCTAACGAAGTGAACAAACATGATATGAAGGATTTCATTAAGTATCTTAACGATGCTGATATGGTATATTTTGATTGGAATGTTTTAAATGGTGATGCAACAGGTGTTACTTATACGGAAGAACAATTAGTAGAAAATGTGCTTGGAGGCGTTGAAGCCAAGAAGAGGTCTATTGTTCTGATGCATGATTCACAATCAAAGAAAACTACGGTAGATTCACTTCCGACACTGCTAGATGATTTGCTGCTGGGAGGAGCAGAGCTCCTGCCGCTGAATAAGGATGTTCCCCCCATTCAGATGATAAAGGCCGATTCAGTTAAAGAATAGTTTATGAAATTAACGTAACTATACATAGGGAGGTTTTTGAAATGGGTTTTTTTAAGGACTTTAAAGAGGATTTAAGCCAAGCTGTCAATGAACTATTACCGGATGATGAATCAGCGAAGAAAGATACCTTAGTTGAGGAAGATAGTGAATCAGAAGAGCAGATGGTAAATACTCTGGATTTGAATGATATTTCAACGGATGAGGAATCGGACAACGAAAAAATGAAGGAATGGCTGGAAGAGTTTGCACAAGACGAAGATTCATTAGAGGACAGCTTTGATTACAAATTAGATGAGGAAGAAGCTTTAGAGAATGTTATAGAAAATGAAGAAGACCTGGAAGGGTTAATAGAAAATGAGGAAGAAGAGGAAGAGGACATGGATGATAATATCGATTTAGAATTATTGGAAGCAATGATTGAAAATGAAGAAGAGGCAGTCGTAGAAGAAAAAGAAAAGGTTGCTCCAAAGGTTAGAACAACTTCACTTGTAAGTGACGATGAAGTGACTGTAATTTCAAAAGGAACATCAATCAACGGAAGTATTTCTTCCGATGGCTCTCTTGACATCATGGGTAATGTTACAGGAGATGTAGAATGCCTTGGAAAACTTTCTATTACCGGTAAAATCATTGGTAACTCTTCAGCAGCAGAAGTATATGTAAATACAGAGCGTCTTGAGGGAAGTATCACTAGTGAAGGCACCGTTAAGGTTGGCCTCGGAACAGTAATTATTGGAGATATTCTTGCAACTTCAGGTGTAATTGCTGGTGCGGTTAAAGGTGAAATCGATATTAATGGACCTATTGTTGTAGACTCTACTGCTATCATCAAAGGAAATATTAAAGCAAAATCAGTTCAGATTAACAATGGAGCTGTTATTGAAGGTTTCTGTTCCTTAAGTTACTCTGAAGTTGATGTTGATAATATATTCGAATAATACTACAGGTAAGAATTTATTAAAGTAATATTCAGTAAGCACAGTACCAGTTACTGTGCTTACTATTAAGAAGACACATAGTTACAGAATCAATGCTGTACAATGGAAAAAGTATTCACTAATATAACTGTTTGAGAAGTAAAATCAACTTAGTAAATATATAAAAGCTTTATAAGCAATGATTTTTATTAGATTTAGGCTAGTAATAAGTGTTGTTTTGTGGTAAATTATTTAAGAATATTCATTAAGTGTTAAGGTGTTAAATTGGTGCATCTTAACCAATTCGAATGTAAGATTTCCACATGGAGGCATAATTGAAATGAAGGCATATGAAAGAGTACTGCTTAAATTGAGTGGGGAAGCTTTGGCGGGTGACAAGAAGACCGGCTTTTGTGAAG
>JASGEU010000058.1:0-4006 GCA_047606065.1 Mobilitalea sp. | reverse complement strand
CCGCAGCCTCGCCGAAGACCCAGCCGAACCGGCCCTCGGGTCCCCATTCCGCCATGCGCTGCGCCAGATCGAGCCCGTCGCCGACATCGCCGAAGAGTTCCTGGAAGGCCCGGAAGTTCCGCAGCTCGCCACGCGCCTTGCCGTTCTGGGCGATTGCGGATTTGATCGCGAGCGCCTGTAGCGGCGACATTGGGCCGGCCCGCGTTTCCAGAAGCGAAGAGATCCAGTCGAGCAGCCAGGCCTCGCCGCGCTCACCCTCTTCCGTTGCAAGGGGGTTCAGACCTGTCGGACGCCCGGCCCGAACTTCGGCATAGCGCCCGCCAAGAGCCTGGACAGCCATCTTTAGCCCGGCTTCCTTGTCAAAGATGATGGTTCGCCCCCCTGCCCTCTGAGCCTGCGCCGCGAGGAAGGCGACCGTCGTGGTCTTGCCGCCGCCGGATTTGCCGAGAACGAGGGTATGGCCATTGGTGGGTTCCGCTTTCGGGTCGCCCGGCTCGTGGAAGCTGAAACGATGAAGCGATCCCTGCAGGGTCTGGAAGGCGGTGATCGGCGTTTCCCAGGGGAGTTGCGCCGGCTCAGTGCCGATATCGGCCGCATGCAAGGCCGCGAGATCAGCGAAGTTCAACGACGAGACCGTCATGTCCCGGGCGCGGTAGTCCATGTTGCCGGGGTGCATGGCGAAGAAGGCCGCCTCCAGCGCCATGGTCTCGCGCACCAGCCGCAGCCCGTTCTGATGGGCAATACCCCGGATCCGCGCCACTTCGCTGTCGAGTGCGACCGAGGTGTCCGCGAAGACGGTGATCGTCATCTGATGCTGGCCGAAGCCCAACTCGCCGCTCTCGGCCTTGTCGGCCGCCTCGAAAAGCTGCGCCTCGACCGTGGCCGCGATATCCTCGGCCGAGCGCATCTGCGCCACCCGGCGCTTCACCCGTTCGGCGATCGTGCCGCGTTCGATCGGCGTATAGCTGTGGCTGACCACGGTGTTGAGGCTCGCCCCGAGCGCGTCGAGCATCCCGGGCCAGGTCGTGGTGGAATAGGTTTTCACATAGAGAATGGCACCATAGCGCGGGTTGGTCGTGCCCTCTTCGATCAGGAACCGATCCTTCTCGAACCTGACAGACAGAGCGGCGACATCCTCGGCGATCAGCCTGAGGCCGCTTCTGATCTCCGAGCGCATCTCCCCGGTCAGGAGTGCGGCGTAGAAGCCGATCAGGGCGCCGTCGCCCAGGCTCAGCCGTCGGCATCTGACCCCGAGCCCGGTCTCGATGATCGAGATCACCTCCCGAAGCTCTTCGAGCCGGCGGCTGGTATCCTCACCGAACGCCTTCGCGGCCGCCTTGCCGAAGAAAGGCACTTTCAGCGGCGCCACGACACGCCGAACCACTGTCAGGACCAGCAGGCTTTCCTGCAGGTTGCGGCGCCGGAGTTCCCTGCCCCAGGCCCGGTCGATATCACCGGCCAACCCCTGACCATGGATCCGCTTCAGCCCGATTTCCGTAGGGCGCATCATCCGGTGCAGATAGAAGGTGAAGCGATCATCCAGCGTGTCGAGAAGATGGGCAAGATTGGACCGCAGCGCTGCGACCGTGGCCTGGCCGGAGGTGATCCCGTCGATCCCGGTCACTTCCAGCGAGATCATCAACCCGTTGTCGCGGGTCCGGACCGTCTCGTCGTCGAGTTCGATCACATAGGGCAGATGGCGATAGAGCTTCGGATCAGCCGGGAGCAATTCCAGCGCCCGGCCTGACACCTTCGGCTCCTCCCGATCAAGAAACATGACGGCGGCCCCTGCGGATCAGCGCCATCGGCGTGACCTGCATCATCACCGAGAGGACATGATGGCCGTTCGGATTGATCCGGGTGGCGATCCGGGCCAGCCCGTACCAGACCGGCAGGGTCAGGAACCACCAGATCACCTTGAAGAGGATGAAGGGCAGCACGGTCATCCCGCCCACTGCCATGGCATAGGGCATCGGCAGGCCGAGGAATTTCGCCTGTCTCGAAAGCCCAAGGATGACCGCGCTTTTCTCCATCGCCCCTGACCCGCCTCAGCTGAAAGAAGACCGCAGGTTCGCGACGATCGCGGGACCGGCGAAGACCAGGAAGGCGCCAACGACGACCAGCGCCACCCAGGCCCAGGAGATCCGGTTGAAGGCCGCAAGGAAGCCTGTGACCACGAAGGCGATGCCGAAGAAGGCCGTCGCGAAGGTGCCGCGGAACGAGGCCAGAAGGCCTGTGGCCACCGTTTCCGCCTTGGTGAACACCACCTGCGCCAGCGCCGGCTCGGCCATCATCAGGGTGCATGAAACAAGGCCCATAAGAGCCAGATGAGATTTCTGCATTTGGGTTTGGTCCTTCGGTTCAGAGGTCCGCGAGAATGCGGTCGTAAGCTGCCATCACCTTTACGATGTGGGATTGGGTCTCATCATAGGGCGGCACGCCGCCATATTTGCGCACGGCCTCGGGGCCGGCGTTGTAGGCCGCGAGCGCCAGCGTCAGACTCTCGAAATCCGCCATCTGTTCGAGCAGATAGCGTGCGCCGCCGTCGAGGTTCTGGATTGGATCGGAGGCGTCGACGCCGAGATAGACCGCCGTCGTGGGCATCAGCTGGGCGAGACCAATGGCCCCTGCCCTGCTCACCGCTTCCTGGGAATAATTGCTCTCGACCTGAACCATCGCCTGATAAAAGGCCGCCCATTGCTTCGGGCTCAACCCGAGGCGGGCAAGGATCGGGTCGTCCTGGTAGCGGGTGGCGATGAGACGGATTGCCGGAAGTGCCGCGCCCGGATCGACGCCCTTGCTGCTGACCGAGACGTTTTCCCCCTGCCCTGATCCACTTCCATCAGCCGCTTTGGACTTCGCGGGAGCGATCAGGCGCCCTTGACCGTCGAAACGCAGGACGGCGGCATCAAGGGACGCTACCCGTTCTTCTCCGCTGTCATTCCAGCGGATCACTTCCGCCCGGGCGGCTCCGCATTCCGCGACGGACATCGCCAGCGACAACAGGCAGGTCGAGATGATCGATGTGGAGCTTGCCGACGGCAAAGCCGACGAGCCCGGGTGGCGAGGTGATGATCCGCTCCTTGGCGAACTGCGTGACCAGCTGGTAACGCTGCCCGTCCGCATCGACGACAAAGAACAGCCATTCACCGGCGAAGCGGGACTCGGCTGTCGGTGCTGTGACGCATTCGATCTCAACGGTCGCTCCTTCGAGCGCCGCCATCATGCGGAAATCCTTCTCCAGCAGGACCGGCAGCGTTCGCCTTTTCATCGTCAGTTTTCCTCGTCTGGAAGCAACGAGGCGGTTCTAGCGGGAATCTCCGCTCGCCTCTACCTATATCGCATAGTTTTCTGAAAACAACATCAAAACATGATTACTATACAAAAAGCGCAATCACTGGTAGAGCGGCGTAACGCTCCACCGGGCAAGGACATGACCGGGCACATGCTACCCTCGCTGCAACCTCGTGAGAACAGTCGGCTTTCTGTGAAGGAAATCCAGCGACTCGTTTTCGCTCTGTTCTCTCAGGTTCCCGTCAGGCTCCTGGTGTTGGCGGCACTCGTCCTGCTGGTCGCACAAAGTTCTGGCGGCGCCGCTGCCGCCCAGGAACTCATCTGCCTTTCGCCCGCGGTGCCCCTCCTCGATCTGCCCAGAGAGGTTCTCGCAGACTACCGGGGCGAGATTTCCGGGGAGTTCGAAGCGTATTTCGCCGCGGTGACCGAATACATCGCCTGTCTGGATGGCGAACGCGCCCGTGTCATGGCCGAGGCCCGTGATGCGGCCGCAGCCTATTCCGGTTTCCTGAACCTGCCATATGTCAAGGAGGACATCCGATGAAGAAGCGTCTTGCGGCCCTGTTCGCTGCCTGTCTGCCCTGGCTCTTCCCTGCACCGGCCTCAGCCTATCAGATCGACTGTGCGATCCTGCTTTGTCTGTCCGGTGGCTTCCCCGCGAGCGCGCCCTGCGCACGAGCCAAGGCAGAAATGATCCGGCGGGTTACACCCT
>JASGEU010000057.1:0-5592 GCA_047606065.1 Mobilitalea sp. | reverse complement strand
CCATCGACACCGCCCTCCTCATGTTCATCAATTAACTTACGAAGTTCCGCTGCTTGTTCTAAGGTTAGTTTTTTGCCCCCGATGAAGGAGGTAATAAATCTGGGCAATGAGCCTCCAAAGGTATCTTCAACATAGCGTCGACTCTGGTGTGCCATTAATTCTTCACGAGTAAGCATAATCGAAATATTTGCATTTTCATTTTTGCACACTCCCTTATCACAAAGCTTTTTCAGTACCGTATACGTCGTAGATTTTTTCCAGTCCATTTCATTTTTTGCAAGCATAACCAATTCCGGTGAAGTGAGCGGTGCTTTTTGCCATATTAAATTTGCGAGTTTCTCTTCTGCTATCGTTAGATTTTCTATCATAATAACCTCCAGTCTAAACGCTTTAAACCAAATTCAGTCTAACACATTTAGACCAGAACTGTCAATACAGAAATAATATGGCTGAATTGTTCTGTAAATCCCGTTATTTCTTAAATGACTGGTATTTTTTTCTAATTAAGTTATAGTATTAAATAAGTGTTTTGAAGACAATTTACCGGGTGAAACGTTACAATAATTAAGGTGACAATAAGCAACCATTTTTATACAAGCTGAAACGACAAGTCGTTTTACTTGACAGGAATAACTGTAACTATCAGAACCAAGCTCGACATGCGGTTTTCTCGCTGTTTGGCTCTTAATGGTTACCAAATAATTAATATTTTGGAGGATGATAATGAGGGAAATATTAGTAGCAATTTTTCTTGGAATTGTAGAAGGAATAACCGAGTGGCTACCGATCAGCAGCACCGGACATATGATTTTAGTAGAAAATTTTATTCAACTAAAAGCCTCTGATGCTTTTAAAGAAATGTTTTTTGTGGTAATACAGTTGGGTGCTATTCTTGCAGTTGTAATATTATACTTTAATAAACTCAATCCGTTATCCTTAAAAAAGACACCCGCGGAAAGACTGGATACCATGAACATTTGGTTTAAGGTCATTGTTGGTGCACTACCTGCTGCTATCTTAGGCTTTCTATTTGACGATTGGTTGGATGAGCACTTGTATAATTATCAAACGGTTGCTATAACCTTAATTCTCTATGGTATTCTTTTTATTATAATTGAAAACAGAAATAAGAATAAAAGCGATAAGATAACTAATTTTTCCGAGCTTACTTATCAAACTGCCTTTTTAATAGGTATGTTTCAAGTATTATCTCTTATCCCGGGTACCTCAAGATCTGGTGCCACCATACTTGGTGCAATAATTCTTGGCTCGTCACGTTTCATTGCAGCTGAGTTTTCCTTCTTCTTATCCATACCAATTATGTTTGGAGCAAGTGCCTTGAAGCTTTTTAAGTTTGGCTTTGCTTTCCAAGGTACAGAAATAATTATCTTGCTTACTGGTATGGTTGTCGCTTTTGTGGTATCCGTATTTATAATACGGTATCTGATGGACTTTATTAAGAATAATAATTTTAAACCCTTTGGGTGGTATCGAATTGTCTTAGGTATTGTGGTAATTGGATATTTCGTATTAAAAGTTTAAATATTTATTTATTGATAAAAATGAAATGACAAGTCGATTCGCTTGCATAAACAAGATGAAACAACAAGTCGTTTCACTTGTCATGAATCATAAAAGGCTTCTGCTTACAGTTTCTACTGTTAGCAAAAGCCTTATTTTTAATAATAATTCAAAAAGCAATAATAGTTTACATAATATTATTATGAAATCTACAACCTGCCTTTGAAATCTTCATACCCAAACTGCTTGATAATTTTAATACCACTTTCTTTTGTATTGTAAAGAATGGAAGGCAAATTAACTCCATTAAAGGTATTGTTCTTTACCATAGAATAGATAGCCATGTCACAGAACACCAGTCTATCTCCAATTTTAAGTGGTTCTGGAAAGGAGTAATCTCCTATTACATCTCCAGATAGACAGGTTGGACCGCCTAACCTATAGGTATATGGATACTCACCAGGTTCTCCAGCACCAATAATTCTTGGTCGGTACGGCATTTCAAGTACGTCAGGCATATGACAGGATGCAGAAGTATCCAGGATCGCTAATTCCATACCATTATCATTAAGTTCAAGTACAGTGCTTACCAAGTACCCGGCATTCAGTGCAATCGCTTCCCCTGGCTCAAGATATACCTTTACCTGATATTTATTCTTAATTGTTTCAATACAATGAATTAAGGTTTCTATGTCATAATCATCTCTGGTAATATGATGACCACCGCCAAAATTAATCCATTTCATGTCATGCATCAGGTGTCCAAACTTTTCTTCTATAACCTTTAACGTACGCTCCAAAACATCGGAGTTCTGTTCACACATGGTATGAAAATGCAGTCCATCAATTCCTGTTAAGTCTGCTTTTTGCAATTTATCAATGGTAATACCAAACCTTGAACCTATGGAACAGGGATTGTATAACTCTGTTTCAACCTCGGCATATTCGGGGTTAATACGTAAGCCACAGGATATTTTTCTTGAGCTATTCATTACCTTGGACTTATATTTCTCCCATTGCTGTATTGAATTAAATACGATGTGATCGCATATTTCAAGAATTTGATCAAACTCGTCTTCACGATAAGCAGGTGAGAATATGTGGGTTTCCTTGCCCATTTCTTCATAACCGAGCTTTGCTTCAAATAAAGAACTCGCGGTTGTTCCGCTTAAGTATTTACCGATAAGCGGATAGGTACTATACATGGAAAATGCCTTTTGTGCAAGCAAAATTTCACAGCCGGTTCGGTCAATAACGGACTTTAATATTTCACAGTTTTTTATTAGGAGCTGCTCCTCCACCACATAGGACGGTGTAGGAACATCCATTTTATCAAAATTCATTCCAATCTCCATTTCATAATCCTAGTGAACAATATAACTTAAGTTAGAGTGTCACTCATATCATAGACTTGACTAAGCTGAACTGTAACTATTATTCAACCATCTCTGGTGCGAAGCTTTCCTTCCAAGGAAGACCGCATTCATTTAACTTCTCCATAAAAGGATCTGGGTTAAACTCTTCGACATTATATACACCTGGCTTTTTCCACTGTCCGGTTAATACCATCATGGCACCGATCATGGCAGGTACGCCTGTTGTATAGGAAATTGCCTGGGAACCAACCTCACGGTAACATTCCTCATGGTCACAAACATTATATACATAGTAGCTTACTTCTTTGCCATCTTTCAAACCGGTATAAATACAACCAATATTTGTTTTACCCTTTGTTCTAGGTCCTAAGGAAGCAGGATCAGGAAGTACCGCTTTTAAGAACTGAAGAGGTATAATCTGCTTACCTTCAAAATCAATTGGTTCAATAGATGTCATTCCAACATTCTCAAGTACACGAAGGTGTGTAATATAACGCTCGGAGAAGGTCATAAAGAAACGAATTTTCTTAATTCCTGGGAGATTTAACGCAAGGGACTCCATTTCTTCATGGTGCAATAAATACATATCCTTTGGTCCGATCTCCGGGAAATTGTATACTCTCTTAATTTCCAGCGGCTCTGTCTCATGGAACTCACCGTTCTCAAAGTAGCTGCCTGGAGCGGTAATTTCACGAATATTAATTTCTGGATTAAAGTTTGTAGCAAAAGGATAACCGTGATCTCCTGCATTGGCATCGAGAATATCTAATGTATGGATTTCATCAAAATAATGCTTTAAGGCATAAGCAGAGAATACACCTGTAACACCTGGATCAAAACCGCAGCCGAGAACTGCTGTAATTCCAGCCTTTTCAAAACGTTCTCTATATGCCCACTGCCAGCTGTATTCAAATTTAGCAGTATCCTTAGGCTCATAGTTAGCGGTATCCAAATAATCTACCTTTGTAGCTAAACAAGCTTCCATTATGGTAAGATCCTGATAAGGAAGTGCTACATTAATAACTAAGGCAGGCTTGTACTGGTTTATTAACGCAATCACTTCATCCGTGTTATCTGCATCCACCTGGGCTGTAGTTACCTTTGTTTTGTAACCCTTTGCTTCCACCTGGGCTTTCAGGGCATCACATTTTGATATTGTTCTGCTGGCCATGCAGATTTCCTCAAAAACTTCCGGGTTCTGACAACATTTATGAAGAACAACACCTGCTACGCCTCCGGCACCAATGATTAAAACTCTACTCATTATAAATCCTCCTAATACGTATATTATCTAGGTAACTCAACTACCTATTATTTATAAATTTTTGTTCGTGTGTAAAAACATAGAGAGTACTTAAATTCGTCCGTGACCTTCACTCTAACATTGTTTTATCTATAATTTTTCTTGTAATTGCTCTAACACATAATTGGGAAGAGCAAAGCATCCCTTATGAAGGTTTGTATTATAATATTTTGTCTGTAATCCAAGCTCATTCCACTTCTCTTCTTGCAGATCATTCAATGGGTTAAACTTCTTGGATGCATAACCGAATAACCAATATCCTGACGGATAGGTCGGAATATGTGCCTGATAAACCTGCGCAATGGGAAAGGTCTCTTTAATTCTTTGATGAGCTCTCTTCATTGCTTCCACATAAGCCTCATAATAGGTGCTCTCATGCTGATTAACTAAGATTCCGTCTTCCATAAGGGCATTGTAGCAATTACCATAGAATTCTTTTGTAAATAATCCTTCCCCGGGTCCAAATGGGTCTGTGGAGTCTACTAAGATTAAATCATATTCATTTGATTTGCGACGAACAAATTTTAAACCATCCTCATAATAGATATGAACTCTTGGGTCATCTAACCTGCAAGCAGTTTGAGGTAGATGCTCTTTGCAGGCTTCAACAACCATAGCATCAATTTCTACCATATCAATGTGTTCTATACTTTGATAACGAGTTAATTCCCGAATGGTTCCGCCATCTCCTGCACCGATCACAAGAACCTTCTTAATACTTAGATTTGTGGCCATCGGAACATGAACGATCATATCGTGATAAATGAACTCATCCTTTTCCGTTACCATCAGGCAGCCATCCAAAGTAAGAGCTCGTCCAAATTCTACTGTGTCCAAAATGGATACCTGCTGAAAATCACTTTGCTGATTAAACAACTCCCGTTTGACCTTTAAGGAAAATCGTACATGGTCTGTATGATGCTCAGAATACCATAACTCCATAGGCTAACACCTGTCCTTTCTAAAAATCTATAATATTAATGTGTTCAATTGTCATGTCCTTAGGTCCGGTGATGGAACTTCCCTTTTCCTTGGCATATACGATATAATCAATGATATCCTTCGTAATACGTTCCCCTGGTGCCAGGATTGGTATTCCCGGCGGGTAACACATTACAAATTCACCTGATACATGCCCTGCTGCTTCTTTTAATAACACCGACTTCTTATCGTGATAAAATGCCTGCTGTGGTGAATAAACCACCTCTGGGTCTATATACTCATGGTTAAGGATTCCTACCTTGTCCTTACCATAGTTTCGCTTTATCTCTGATAAAGAGGATATCAGTCGTTCTATTTCAAAGGGTCGATCACCTGCACTTATGATTGCAAGTAAATTACCAATGTCACCAAATTCGACTTGAATTCCATATTCATCACGGAGTAAATCAT
>JASGEU010000056.1:0-21671 GCA_047606065.1 Mobilitalea sp. | reverse complement strand
GATAAATCCAGGATTTTTAGCAATTGAAATGATTGCATCTGCAACCTGTGCACCTGTATATTTGGTATCGGTAGCATTCCAGGTACAAAAATTAGTAACACCATCTTCATTAAGACCAAGGGTTAATCCAGCACCCTGGAAGAAAGAATATAAATACCAACCACTGGAATAGTCAATGGTTATCTTCTTACCAGCTGCTGCTGCAATTTCCATCATTTTATCAAGAGATTGTACATCGTTGTCGGAGAAATATTCCTTATTATAGAACATAAAATATCCATTATCTGCCGTCATTGGATATGCATATAATGTGCCATCTTTTGTAGCGGCCTTTACAGAACCAGCGTCTGATCCGCCATTTGCTTCAATAATAGCATCGGTGTTAATTGATATGGGCTGTAAAGCACCTGCATTAACAAGTTCATTTAACTGATCATCTGCAAAGGCATATACATCAGCCGCTGCTTCAACGTCTGTTAAAACTGTATCTTTTGCTGTAGACTCTGATTGAACACCCAGTTGAATGTCAAAGTTTGCCTTATCCGCATATGTAGCTATGAAGGAATCAATCATTCCTTGCAGCATTGCTTGATCTTCTTCCGCTCCCCACATAACGAGTGATACATCTTCCTTCTCCGCTGCTGGGGCTTCCGTTGCTTTTGTTTCCTCTTTACCTGTTGCTTTTGTTGGTTCCGTGGTTGGTTCATTTTTAGTGTTACTACCGCATCCTGCAAAAGTTGCTGCAACCAGTGTAACAGATACTACTAAAGCTAATAATTTTCTCTTCATTTTACCCTCCCTGTAGATGAATGATAGTTACTTATTTCTAGCCAAACGACCTATGCTTTTTTTATTAATAATTATTTGCGCAATCGGTTGTTCTTGTTTTTATCTTATCAGAATAATTATTTGTTGTCAATGTACATAATTACATATATATTAACTTAATTTTTATACATTGTTTACAAATATATTATTATATAAATTTCATAATAATTATCAAATAATCCACGTGTTCAATCGGTTGTTCACCAGTAATTCAGTCACATTACTACAAAAAATGCATTCTCAACTTCCTCTTTAGAAAGCTCGAATGCATTTTATTCTATCAATTTTACTATTTTGTTGATTCTTTCAAAGCAATTTCGTATCCCATCTCTATCTTCATAGGTACGTTATCTTCATTGTCTATGATGGATAATAGTGTTTTAGCTGCAATAAGTCCGACATTATTAACCTCGAAGTCGACACATGTGATAGGCGGACTATTTCCTTCCAGCAGGTTACTGTCAAAGAAGGAAGCGACTCGAATACCGCCAGGAACACTAACCCCATCATGCCTTAGCTTTCGAAGTACCTGATAACAGATATTGTCATCCATACAGACAATACAGTCTGCTTTATTTTTCAAAGCATCATCTACTGATTTTTCTATGGATACATTATTAACCAAATTCTCGTAGATAAGATTTTTGTTAATGGAAACACCAGCCTTTTCATGCGCTCGACGAAAGCCTTCGTACCTGCTTTTCGTAACATAATGCCGATTGCTTCCCTCAAAGAGGGCCAGCCTTTTTAACCCCTTCATCAATAGAATATTGGTTAATTCTGCACACCCCTCCATATGTTTTGAATCAATCTGATATACACTCTCATCAGGATAGATTCCTAAAACCAAAAAGGGTATCTTTTTACTTTTTAAAAACTTTATAGATTTTCCATTCATAGTAGTTCTGGTTAATATTACACCATCTACTTTTCGGTTGTAAATAATTCTGGATAAATTAGAAATATCATCCTCAGATATCTTAGTAACAATCACATCATAATCCATTTCGGAAAGATAGTCACAGGCACCCAGCAGTACTTTTTGAAAATAGGGCAGCTCCGAAATATTATAATCACTTGGCAAGGTTAAACATATGTTGTATGTTTTTGATTGAGCAAGACCTCTCGCAATTACATTTGGCTTATAGTCGTGTTCCTTAATATATCTAAGAACATTATTCCGAGTTTCAGTTCCAATCCTTCCTTTGCCCGAAATCGCTCTGGATACCGTGGTCTTCGATACCCCTAAAGCTTCTGCAATATCTGCAATTGTAATAATTTTTGAATCTCTTTCTTCTGTTTCCATTATAGCCTCCAAAGTGCAATCCGTTTGAGTTTGCGTAATCGGTTATTCTAAAACGATAGTATCAGTGCGTGATAGTTTAGTCAATATTTTTATGCAAAGGTGACAATTTCTAGTTGGTTTTACATAAGTACCAATCATCAAAGGTACCCCAAGCTCCTGCTCCTGCGCTAACATATACACCTACTGTAATTGTTCCATCTACTACCGGTATCTTGCTAAGTTCAGGCATTGTCCAGTTTCCGTATCCGGTCAATGAGAATTCCTGTTTATAGGTAACACCACCACTTGTAGCATATATGTACGTGATTGCATTGCTTCCCATATCGCCACCCTGACCCCAAAGATTAAAATAATACTCACCATCCATCAAATCAGTTATTGTCTGTTCCCCTTGGAAATAGACATCACCTACATCCCAGAAATGCATCGCATAGCTTCCCGTATGAGAATCCGCTTCTTTCATCTGGAAATCTGCCGGATTGATATCTTGGTAAAGGAAGGTATACATGGACGTATCCGCCTCCTCAAAACTTGGATTAGAAACAAAATTGACTAACGCCACATGAAGGTCTGCAACAATCTCTGCTCCATCTTTGGTAACCCCGTTTATGCTATAGTCTGCAATTTCATTGGTATCAACTGCTGCAAGCTTCTCTGCATCCCAGGTAACCTCCACTTCTCCGTTTTTATTCCTATCATTATAAATGACGGATACTGTTTCAGGCATGGTTAAAGGGGCTCCCACATTAATATTAACTGTAACTGGTTTTATGTAGTCTACTTTTAGTTCACTGTTTGCTCCATATTTTACATATTTAAATATATTAAGTGAAGCCAGTGCCCTTCCATTAAAGTCAAACATCGCCTGGTTATCCCAGGAAGAACCTCCAAAGTAAACACCTGCATCATTTGGATCATATGCTGACGAATAACTGGAAGCCCAGCCTGATCCATATTTTTCCCACTTTGATTTATTGTTAGCTAATACTGTTGCTGCATCTTCTGCCTCATAATCATAAACTTCTACTGGTACCCAGGCTGGCTCCCAGTAAAAAACACCTATACCATATTCACCAATCCCAGCAACAGTAGCCATTACATCATGAACAACATTTGCCTGACTTTGAACGGAGGCAGTATAATTTTTATTCAATTGGCTCTCTTCTGAGATACTGTTAGCAAAGCCATCCCCATTTTCAAGGGTATAAGAGTAAGATGTCTCTGCTATCATAACCTTTTTATCATAATTATTAACAATCTGCTTCATCAAAGTTGTTAAATTATCCAAAGTTCCATGCCAGAAAGGATAATAGGATAAGCCAACTACATCATAATCAACCTTAAATTTTTTCAAAGTAGCCAGGTAGGAGTCAATACCTGTCAGATCCTCTACATTGGTCAAATGTATTGCAATTTGAATATCCAGGTTGTTTGCAGCAGCTACTTCCCTTACTGCATTCGCTCCTTGAACCATCAGCTTTGCAATGCTGGATTTTTTTACCTCACCGGACATACCGTTATTGGTTTCATTCCCTATCTGGACCATCCCAACCTCTGCTCCAGCTTCAATAATTTCCGTTAAACTCTCTTTGGTAAATTCATAAAGTGCGGTTTCTTTCTCTTCAAACGTCATATTAGCCCAGGCTTTTGGCACCATCTGCTTTGATGGGTCAGCCCAAAAATCAGAATAATGATAATCTACCAGCATTTTCAATCCATACTGTGCTGCCCTTCTTCCTATTTCTGCAGCTCTGGCTGTATCACAGTTACCACCACCATATCCGTTACCATTTTCATCATATGGATCATTCCATACCCTGACTCTCACATAATTAACTCCCGCGTCTGCGAGAATTTTGAAGAAATCCTCTTCTTCCCCTGCCTCATTATAATAAACCACTCCACTTTCTTCTTCTGAAAGGATACTGGAAATGTCAACTCCGCGAATAAAATCATCCGATATTCCATTGATTTTTTCTACATAAATGGATGCTTCTTCTATACTTTGCGGTAACTTGGCATCATAAACCATCTTGTCACTCCCTTCCTCACTGGTTTTTTTTGTTCCGTCCGATTCCAAATCCACACTTTCTGTAGGATCAATGTTAATATCGGTAGTATTCTTGTTGCTATGGCATGCCGTTAAACTAAAAATTAATAGTGCTGTCATAAAACACAAACCTAACTTCATTTTCATAAAACCCCTCCATTATATTGTTCATATTACTTGAATAAATTTATAAGCGCAACCGATTGCGCTTCTATGCATTTTTACAATAACACACTGAAATACAGATGTCAAATGGTATAGTTAATTAAAACATAGAATATATTTTGATATAGCGTTTTAGGTATTGTGAGATGATTGTTTGTGGATAAGCGCAAAATAATAATAGATGTACTCGTAATTCTGGTGTCCTTTGCAGTGTTTGTGGTATGGTATGAAAGCACCTTCAAACAGAATGTTGCCTTATCATCAACTATGAAACATTATCAGGTTTACCTTGTTACCACAGACAAGACCAATAAAAAATGGTTGGACATTGATAAAGGCGCTGCTGATATGGCGAATCTTATGGGTGTATCATATAAATGGGAGTCCCCAGAAAACGCGAAATCCGAGGAATTGGTTAAGGTAATTAATCAAATTGTCGACTCTGGAGCTGATGCTATTTTAATCGCTTCACATGATGCAGTTCCAATTGCAAATGTAATAGAAGATGCCAAGGCTCATGGTGTAAAAATAATATATTTATATTCAAACTCATATGAAGAAGCTGTTGTAACTTTAGCAACGGACCACTTTGATGCGGGTATCACGGCAGCAGAGACAATGCTCTATGAATTGAATGCAATTGGTGTACATTCTGGTAAAATTGGAATTGTAGGTCAAAAAGAGGATGATCCCCTTACTACCGACAGAGAGAAGGGCTTTCGTGAAACAATTGAAAAGAATGGTAAGTTTGATCTACTGCCAACCGTTTATTCAAGTTCACACTATGGGAATTATCAAAAAGGTGCTGAATATTTTATAAAGGAATATCCTGACTTAGTTGGTCTTTATGGCACCAACACCGAGGCTACCATCGGCATTGGCAATGCGATTAGAAACAGTAACAAAGAAATTGTTGGTGTTGGCTTTGACCATAATGATTTAATTGAATCCCTCATTAATTCCGGAGATTTAAAAGCTGTTCTCGCTGAAAATGTATATACCATGGGATATCTGGGAGTTGCAGAAGCCATCGCCGCTTTAAAGGGACTAATCACTGGACCAACTTTTATTAACACAGATGTCAAGGTTATTAATGAATATACTCATCACTAGGAGAATACTGGATTTCTCTATATTTATGTTTTTAGAACACTCTTCCTTAATGTATACAGACAACAAAAAAGACTTATTGCTTTTATATGTGTTAGCAATAAGTCTTTTATATTAAGTGTAATGGTATTTTTATTACCGAAACTCTAATATAGGCTTTTTACCTTGAAATCTTTTTCTGCTTCTCTTCGCTGATCCTTTTTCGCTATATCTTCTCGCTTATCATAAAGTTTCTTACCTCTTGCCAGGCCAATCTCCATCTTTACAAGACTTCCCTTAAAATAGATTTGCAAGGGAACTAAAGTATATCCCTTTTGAACAATCTGACCTAGTATTTTGTTAATCTCATATTTGTGCATTAACAACTTTCTAACACGAAGTGGATCTTTATTGAAAATGTTTCCCTTTTCGTATGGACTAATGTGCATATTGTAAATATACACTTCTCCTTGCTCAATACGTAAAAATGACTCTTTTACGCTGCATTTACCCATACGTAAGGATTTTACTTCTGTACCATGCAATGCGATGCCAGCTTCGTACTTATCTTCTATGAAATAATCAAAGTATGCCTTTTTATTATTGGCAACTAACTTAATATTTTCCCCCACTTATTCTTCAAGACTCCTTTCCATAGGAGGATTTACCTCCACAAAAGCAAAATCAATGGTTCTTAATACCTTATCTGCATTTACTACTTCGACCATTACCTTCTGCCCTAATTTATATATTTTTTTAGTATGCTCACCAATCATCTGATATCGTTCTTCATCATAGATATAGTAGTCATCCTTCATGTCACTTACTCTAATCATACCCTCGACTGTATTGGGCAGTTCGACATACATACCCCAACTAGTAATCCCCGATATGACCCCTTCAAAGGTTTCACCAATATGAGCCATCATATATTCTACCTTCTTAAGCTTTTCTACTTCACGCTCTGACTCATCTGCCCTGCGTTCTGTCTGGCTGGAATGATTGGAGACTTCAAAGAGTATTTTCTCATAATGCTGAACTCTTTTTTCATTTAGCTTACCACTAAGATTTTCTTTGATAATTCGATGAATTTGAAGATCAGGATAACGCCGGATCGGTGAGGTAAAATGACAATAATATTTTGCCGAAAGTCCAAAATGCCCTGTATTTGCTACTGTGTATTTTGCCTGTTTCATTGATCGTAGTGTCAATCTGCTAATTAATGCTTCTTCCGGTGTATCCTCCACCTTAATCAAAAGCTTTTGCAGCTCCTTGGGGTGAATTTCCTCCTGACCTATCTTTATACTGTATCCAAAGTTATTAATAAAGATCGCTAATTTCTTAATTTTTTCATCGTCAGGATTATCATGGGTACGATAGACAAAGGGTAACTCCTGCCAAAAATAATCTTCTGCTATAGTTTCATTGGCGATTAGCATGAATTCTTCAATTATCTTGGTGGCTTTATTTCGTTCATAAGGCTTAATTTCTACAGGTTTTCCTTTTTTATCAACTATAATCTTGCTTTCAGGAAAATCAAAGTTAATTGAGCCTCTTTTATTTCTCTTTTCCTTAAGTATTTCTGCCAGTTCCTGCATAAGAAGAAACATAGGAACTAATTCCTCGTATTCTTTCATAACCTCTGCATCCTGTTCTTCAACAATCTTTGCTACATTGGTATAGGTCATTCTGCGGTCTGATTTAATTACAGTTTCGGCTATTTTATGACCAACAACTGTCCCCTTTGAATCTATGTCCATAAAGCAGCTTAAAGCCAGACGATCCACGTCAGGATTTAACGAACATATTCCGTTGGATAACTTATGCGGCAGCATGGGTATCACTCGGTCAACAAGATAAACGCTGGTACCTCGCTTTAAAGCTTCCTTGTCTAACGGTGTACCTTCCTTTACATAATGGGTTACATCTGCAATATGAACCCCCAGATGATAAATATCCCCTTCTTTAGTTAAGGTAATTGCATCATCTAAATCCTTAGCATCCTCACCATCGATTGTAACCGTTAAAAGATCCCGAATATCCATTCGATTGGATAATTCCTCTGGATCAATTTCTTCTGGAATTTTACCCAGGGATCTCATAACCTCCTCCGGAAATTCAACTGGCAAATCATATGCCTTAATAACGGACATAATATCAACACCAGGGTCATTCACATGACCAAGGATTTCTACTACTTTTCCTTCCGGACTGGTAGAAACACTACCGTAGTTTGTTATTTTAACAACTACCTTGTGACCATTCACAGCACCCTTTGTGAATTCTTTTGGAATAAAGATATCCTTTGCAAACTTTTGATTATCTGGCACAACAAAGCCGAAATTCTTACTCTTTTCAAAGGTACCCACAAGCTCACTTTTGCCACGTTCTACAATGCTGGCAATTGCACCTTCTTTTCTTCGACCAGTTTGTTCATCACTTATTACAACCGTAACCTTATCCCCATGAAGTGCTCCTTTTGTAGCTTCACCTGGGATAAAGATATCTTCCTCCCCTTCAATGATAACAAAGCCGAATCCTCTTTGCGTGCCTGAAAAGGTTCCGACCTTCATATCATCAGAAGGTGCTCGATATTTTCCTTGATTATCTAAAATAATACTTCCTTTTGAAATCATCTGATCCAATATATTTTTCAAATCATTTTTAGCCGCTTTTGGTACTTGTAACAAACCAACAATATCCTTAAACTTCATTGGTTTATAGTCTTTATCTTTAAATAGTTCCTCAAGCATTTTTATTCTTTCTTCCAATCTATCCTTTTCTTCCATGAACATCTCCAATCTTACTGTTACTATTTATCCAAGCTTTTATCTAATCTACTATTAGTATACCATATATTGCTTTTTTTAAAATAAATATTTAAAATTCATAAAAAAACACTCTGAAATTTCTTCCAGAGTGTTTCTAATTATTTTACCAGAATTTAAGATTTAAGAAAACAGTAAGTAAGATAAATGCTGCTGCTAAATACTTAGTAACTCTTTCTAAAGTTCCTTCTGCTGAACGGCCTTTATTCTTCGCCCAGTAAGTATCATTACCTCCAGAAAGTGCTCCCGATAAACCAGCTACTTTACCTTCCTGTCTCAACACTATGAAAGTCAATGCTATACAAACTAATACGTATATAATTTGAACTATCACCTTTAATGTATCCATTGCTTCGATCCTCCAATGTATTATGGAGGTATCATCCTCCAATATTATATTAGGAGTCTAAAACCTCCCAAAAACTGAATTTAATTGTAGCATAGAATGGGACAACTTTCAACTAATATTTTAGGTAAGCTATTTATTTACCAAAAATCCAGGATTTGATTTTACTCCAGCTTCCTAAGACAAGTATCTTATTACTTCTTTAATAATAAGGATTTACCTGTCATTTCATCAGGCTTAACCATATCCATCATCTCTATCATAGTAGGAATGATATCCGCCAGGCATCCATTTTCAGCCAAAGTATAATCTTTATCATAGTTTACCAGAATAAATGGAACTGGATTGGTGGTATGTGCTGTAAATGGTTCATGAGTGGTGTAATCCACTAACTGCTCTGCATTGCCGTGATCCGCACAAATGAACATCTGACCATCCACGGAAAGCAATGCTTCCACTGCTCTTCCCACACATGCATCTATAGCTTCAATTGCTTTGATAGCCGCTTCTTCAATACCAGTATGACCCACCATATCCGGATTTGCAAAGTTAACTATAATTACATCATACTTGAGTGATTTTATTGCTTCTACCAGATTATCAGCAACTTCATACGCGCTCATTTCAGGCTGTAAATCATAAGTTGCAACTTTAGGGGATTTAACTAAAATACGCTCCTCGCCCTCGTTTGGTACTTCTACACCAGCATTGAAGAAAAAGGTAACATGTGCATATTTCTCGGTTTCAGCAAGACGAAGCTGTGTTTTATGGTTCTTTGCAAGGAATTGGCCAAAGGTATTATTGATTGATACCTTATGGAACGCAACAATCTTATTAGGTATTGTGATATCATATTCGGAAAAACATACATATGTTGTCTCAATTCTCTTGGCACGTTCAAATCCGGTAAACTCTTCATCACAGAATGCTCTTGTGATTTCACGAGCTCTGTCCGGTCTGAAGTTAAAGAAGATTACAGAATCCTTATCTTTGATTGTAGCAACCGGTCTGCCCTCTTCCATAACAACAGTAGGTATTACAAATTCATCATATTTTTCAGCATCATAGGAATCTTGCACTGCATTTACTCCATTATCAGCGGTTAAGCCTTCGCCGTATGCCATTGCTCTATATGCCTTCTCTACACGATCCCAACGATTGTCTCTGTCCATTACATAATAACGGCCGGATACAGTTGCTATTTTACCAACTCCAATAATTTTCATCTGCTCCCAAAGTGCTTCCACAAAGCCCTTGCCAGAAGCGGGAGGTGTGTCACGACCATCTAAGAAAGCGTGAACATAAACATTTTCAATTCCCTGTTTCTTCGCAAGTTCTAACAAAGCATAAAGGTGAGTGTTATGGCTGTGTACACCGCCATCCGATAGTAAACCCATCAGGTGAAGGTCGGAATTATGTCTCTTGCAGTTATCAACAGCTGCAAGTAAAGCTGCATTCTGAAAGAAAACACCATCCTGGATTTCTTTCGTAATTCTTGTTAACTCCTGATATACAATTCTGCCAGCCCCCATATTGATATGACCAACTTCTGAATTACCCATTTGCCCGTCTGGAAGACCAACTGCCATGCCACTAGCATAGCCTTTAACAAATGGATACTCTGCCATAAGTTGATCCATGTTAGGGGTATTTGCAAGAGCCACTGCATTACCGTCCTGTCTTTCATTTAAGCCATAACCATCTAATATCATTAATACTGTAGGTTTTTTACTCATTACTTTTCCTCCATTCAAACACTTACCATCGAAAAGCTATTTTAATGCTGTGCATTAGAATATATCGTTGTAAGCCAATCTTTCACATTTAACTAATGTAATTTATTTTGATTACATATATTACTATACTTTGCCGGTGGAGGTGAATACTCCACGATTCCTCTGACAAGATTATGCACCTTACCAGAGGTAACTATTACTTATAATTTACAATTTTTCCGAAGTCTGCCTTTAAGCTTGCTCCGCCAACTAATCCACCATCAATATTAGCCTGGGAGAATAACTCTGCAGCACTTGCTGCTGTTACACTGCCGCCGTACTGAATACGGATTTCAGCTGCTGTTGCATCATCATAGATTTCCGCAATGCATTCACGAATAGCTTTACATACTTCTTCTGCTTGCTCTGTGGTTGCAACTTTGCCTGTTCCGATTGCCCAGATTGGCTCGTATGCAATTACAGCGGTCTTTGCCTGATCTGCTGATACATTAAGGAATGCAACTTTAATCTGCTGACGGATCAAGTCAATTGTGATGCCCTGCTCTCTCTGCTTTAAAGATTCTCCGCAACAAATAATTGGAGTAATACCGTGCTCAAATGCTTTTAAAACCTTAAGATTTACGGTTTCATCTGTCTCTGCAAAATACTCTCTTCTTTCAGAGTGTCCAATAATAACATACTTTACACCAATGCTTGTAAGCATATTTGGAGCGATTTCTCCAGTAAATGCACCATTCTCTTGATAATACATATTCTGTGCACCAATCTCAATATTGGTTCCTTTTGCTGCTTCAATTGCAGTTGTTAAAGAAATGGATGGAACGCAAAATACTACATCTGCTTCCTCAGTAGCTACTAATGTCTTCAATTCATTAATTAAAGCAACTGCTTCTGCAGGTGTCTTATTCATTTTCCAGTTTCCAGCGATTATCTTTCTACGCATGACTGTCCTCCTAAAATTTAAGATGTTTATACTTAATATTTCTTACTAAATTATATCTCCCGGTTAAATAACTAAAATGACCTATTTGATTGTAGCAAGCTTTTCTTTAAAAATCAATTACATTCAAAGAAAAGCTTGCCACAACTATATATTTATGAAATTAATATTATTTATCGTTCGCTGCTGCAATACCAGGAAGCTCTTTTCCTTCGAGGAATTCTAAGGAAGCACCGCCACCTGTTGAAATGTGAGTCATCTTATCACCAAAGCCAAGAATATTAACTGCGGCTGCAGAATCACCACCACCAATAATGGTTGTTCCTTCTATTTCAGAAAGTGCTTTAGCTACTGCTATTGTACCAGCTGCAAAATTTGATAATTCGAACACACCCATAGGTCCATTCCAAACTACAGTCTTTGCATCTTTTACTGCATCAGCATATAATTCGCGTGTCTTCTCACCGATATCAAGGCCTTCCCAGCTTGGTTCAATCCCGCCACGCAATACGGTTTTAAAAGGAGCAGTATTGCTATATTCCTGTGATACTACGGTATCAATTGGAATTAACATTCTAACACCTTTTTTCTCTGCCTTTTCAAGCATCTGTTTAGCATAATCAATATAATCAGCTTCTAATAAAGATAGTCCAACTTCTTCACCTAAAGATTTCATGAAGGTATATGCCATACCACCACCAATGATTAAAGTGTCTACTTTATCAAGTAAGTTCTCGATTACAGAGATTTTACTGGAAACTTTTGAACCACCAAGGATTGCTACAAAAGGTCTTTGAGGGTTATTTACTGCATTGCCTAAGAACTCAATTTCCTTTTGCATTAAGTAACCAACAACTGCGGTGTCAACATAATTAGTAACACCAACATTGGAGCAATGCGCTCTATGTGCTGTACCAAAAGCATCATTAACAAATATATCGCAAAGGGAAGCTAATTCCTTGCTGAATGCTTCACCATTTTTTGTCTCTTCTACACGATAACGAGTATTCTCTAATAAAACTACCTCGCCATCCTTCATAGCTGCAACAGCAGCCTTTGCATTTTCACCAACAACATTATCATCTTTTGCAAACTTAACTTCCTGTCCCAAAAGCTCTGCTAATCTTGCTGCAACAGGTGCTAAAGATAATTCTGGCTTTGGCTCACCCTTTGGCTTACCAAGATGGGAACAAAGAATAACTTTGCCGCCATCAGCAAGGAGTTTTTTAATTGTAGGAAGCGCTTCTACCAAACGAACCTCGTCTGTAATTTTTCCTTCCTGCAAAGGAACATTAAAATCGCATCTTACTAAAACTCTCTTACCTTGAACATTAATATCATCTACTGACTTCTTGTTTAACATAATACTTACTCCTTTCAAAATATGTTCTAATCAAAGTTTCCTATGTTACTTTTTTCTTACTTCCTTCGTTCCTTTTAATTGCATTCTATTGTCAATAAAAAAGGTCCGGTCCTAAAAGACCGGACCCATGATGGATCAATGAAGCATCATTAGATAAACCTTGTTGAACTAATTATGCTAATTCAGCAAAATACTTAATAGTTCTAACCATCTGGCTAGTATAGGAGTTCTCATTATCATACCAAGAAACAACCTTTACTAAAGTCTTGCCATTCTCAAGATCAGTGATCTTAGTCTGTGTTCCATCAAATAAGGAACCATAAGTAATACCGATAACGTCAGAAGAAACGATCTCATCTTCTGTATAACCAAAAGATGCACTAGCAGCTGCTTTCATTGCTGCGTTAACCTGATCTACTGTAACCTTACCGTTAACAACTGCAACTAACTCAGTTGTGGAACCTGTTGGAACAGGAACTCTTTGAGCAGCACCGTCTAATTTACCACTTAATTCTGGAATTACAAGACCAATTGCTTTAGCAGCACCTGTGGAGTTTGGTGTGATATTTACAGCTGCAGCACGAGCTCTTCTTAAGTCACCATTTCTGTGAGGACCATCAAGAGTCATCTGGTCACCTGTATAAGCATGAATTGTGGTCATGAAACCTTTTTCGATTGTTGCTAATTTATTTAATGTATCTGCCATAGGAGCTAAGCAGTTTGTTGTACAAGAAGCTGCGGAGATAATTGTATCACTGGATGTTAAAACGTTCTCATTAACACTGAAAACAACGGTAGGAAGATCATTACCTGCTGGAGCAGAAATAACAACTTTCTTTGCACCTGCATCGATATGAGCTTGTGATTTTGCTTTAGAAGCAAAGAAGCCTGTACACTCAAGAACTACGTCTACACCAATTTTGCCCCAAGGTAAGTCAGCAGGATTCTTTTCAGCATAGATCTGGATTTCTTTTCCGTCAACAACGATAGAATTCTCTTTTGCTACTACTGTATCAGCTTTAGCATATCTTCCCTGTGCGGAATCGTATTTTAATAAGTGAGCTAACATCTTAGCGTCTGTTAAATCGTTAATTGCTACTACTTCATAACCCTCTGCGCCGAACATCTGTCTGAAAGCAAGACGGCCGATACGTCCAAAACCATTAATTGCTACTTTTACTGCCATGATTATATTCCTCCTAAAAGTTTAATATATAATTTACTGCCTTATGGCAGTAATTAATCAAAATAAATATAACATTTACATTGACAAAAAAATCTCAATCCAAATTTATTTTACCTAATATTGAATTAAATTTCAAGGTTTTCTTTTCCTATTTTCACAATATTATGATTATGTTGATTTTTCATCAAAAAAGCATATACCTTTTGTGCAAATTTATAGTTTGTACTAATTATCATTGCTTTTATTATACATTTATTACTAAAAGTATACAATTATTATCTTTAAATAAATTTAAATATTTAGAACTTATGATTAACATTAATAAAGTAATCCTACAGAATTATTATTTCAAAATCACTTAAAGGATATTCATCTATTATTATCTTCATGTTAATATGGACGTGCCAAAACGTAATTACATTTGATAGCACGTCCACATATTTATGATAAAACTATTTCTTTGATATTTAAATTATTATTTTATATGTCAGTATAAAATTTAGTTTGTATATTATTTTTTAGTATTTATATTTTTTAGTATTATACTTTTTAGTATTATACTTTTTAGTATTATATTATTACCTGGATATTTCATATCATTATTATATTATATTTGTCACCTGATTTTCAACCAATAATCCCATATAAATCCATATTTTGAAATGACCAAAAAAAATTTATGATCTTAATTTATACTCTAATCTAATTTTGTCAGCTATCAATGCTACAAATTCTGAATTAGTAGGTTTACCCTTTCCATTACTAACAGTATAACCAAATAATTCATCAATCATTTCCATTTTACCTCTGCTCCAAGCAACTTCAATTGCATGACGGATAGCTCTTTCTACCCTGCTAGGAGTAGTTTTATGACGTTTTGCTATTGAAGGATAAAGAAGCTTTGTAATGGAATTAAGCATTTCAGCATCATTCACTGACATCATAATTGCATCTCTCAGATATTGATAACCTTTAATATGTGCCGGAACACCAATTTCGTGAATAATGTTAGTTACATCAGATTCTAAATTTCTTTCCATGTAAACTGATTTATTCTCATATGTACTCACTTTATGATTATCAATAAGTCTACTATGATAATCAACTTTCATTGCCTTAATTCTTGATAACACTACACTATTATCAAAAGGCTTCATAATGTAATAATTAGCACCTAATTCAAAAGCACTTTCTGTTACACCCTCTTGTCCAATTGCTGTGATAATAATAAAAGATGGTGATTTTTTAATATCTGCATCTTTCCTGATTTTTTCCATTACACCTAGCCCGTCCAACTTTGGCATAATAAGATCAAGTAAAACCACATCAGGCTTCTTCTCTTTGATCATGTCCAACGCATCAATTCCATTTTCCGATTTCCCCACTACCTCAATATCTGCGTCTGCCTTTAAAATATCCTCGAGAAGGTTTACCATCCTCTCATTGTCATCAACAATAGCTACATTAATCTTACTCATTTACTTTTCCAACCTCCATAATCATTAATTTCGCGCCATTTTTTTCGTTCCCTTAGTGCCTTATAAACATTAGGTTGTCTGTATTAGGTACATCACTGATCGTGAATCATGTGTAGCTTTTTTGGTTTTCATGTTGTTATGAATCTATTATATAACCTGCATAATTTAGCGTCAATCCTAATCGCCATAGCATAATTACCAAATATTATCAAACATATTATGACTTTTTTTATTAATCTTTTACACTATTAGGCAATTATCAACACAATATTCCAAAAAGCTACATCCAAATTCAACCAGATTTGTCTTGTAAATTTTTACCATAAATGAATTATATCTGCTCAGATTCAAAGTATCAAACTATTCTTGTCGCACCATTCGACAGTGAAAAAAGGGAATAAATCGAAGAAAAAGAGGCTACCACAACATTTTGTATTTTGATATATTTTAATCAATTAATATGCTGTAAGATTGGATAAAATTTATTATTTTATTAGCACATTTCGTCGACTTCTTATTATAACAAAACATTTCCTTATTCTAAATTATTTACCATGTTCTCTATGAAAGTACCATAACCTTTCGTTGAATCCTGTATAAATACATGTGTAACAGCACCTATTATCTTGTTATTTTGTATAATTGGGCTGCCACTCATTCCCTGAACGATTCCGCCTGTCATATTTAATAATCTTTCGTCAGTTATGCGTAATACAATACCTTTACTATGATTACTGTTACTAACATCCACACTTTCAATTGTAATATTAAAATCTTCTATTTTATCGTCAATAGTACAGCGAATGACTGCTTTCCCCTTCTTTACCTCTTGTTTTAGACCAATCTCTAAAGGTTTGAGTAAGGGATCTTCTGCATAACTTCCTCCTATTCTACCAAATATTCCTTGATAGGTATTATTTGTAATTTTACCAATTCGAAACCTGTCACTTTGGCGAATCATACCAATCAATTCCCCTGGTGCTCCTTCTTTTCCTTTAATAATTGACATAATCTCTGCGGTATAAATAGAACCTTGCTTAACATCCATTAATAGTCCGGTATCAATATCTGTGATGCCATGACCCAGTGCTCCAAACTGCCCATCGGTGGTAATAAAGGTAAGTGTCCCTATACCCTGCGTATTATCCCTGATCCATGCACCTATTTTGTAGGAACCACTTGAGGTTTTTACAGGGGTAATCCTAACCGTAAAATCTTCCCCATTTCGTCTTACCAGCAATGTTACATCTTTGCCATCACATTTTTGGATTTCATCAATTAACTCGCTCTTTTCTGTAAGTTTTATATTATTTATTTCTAATATATAATCCCCGGACTTTAATTTGTTACTTATTGGTTCATGATTCAGACCGTCAGCTCCAGTGATTCGACCACTACCCAACACAAGAAGTCCATCCGTTTCCACATAGATTCCAATCGGATAGCCACATGGAATCAACTCATTTGTTTCTATTACATCCAACGAAATATTCTTTAAATCAAAAATGCCAAAAAGCTTTAAACTAACATTATACTTTCCTGTTTGTGAGGACTCTAATGTAAATGGCTGATTTAAATCAATATCAATTTGATTAGCTGGAACTCTTAGATCATTTACACTTATCACTCCTACATCTTCGGTCTCAATATTAGCCTGCATCGGCATATTGAAGTCAAAGTCCTGTTCCGTTCCAACTACCAGTTTAATTTCATTTGGTATACTCTTTTCGATGTAATAATAAATAAAAAATGCCAGCACAACAATATTTACTATAAACAAACAAATTAGAAACTTTCGATATATTTTATTTACCCTCATCCTTTCACCTCATACCTCTTTTTTTCATGCACGCGCTTGCTGTCTTAACATATATTAAAGGTTATTACTTAATTTGAAGTTCTTGATGCATAATATCGCTATTTTTCTTACATCAAAAAAGGATATACAACCGTATTGTATATCCCACAATAGTATTGTATATCCATGATTTTAGTATACGTAATTTTCTGTTTTTAAAGCTTGTATTTTTTAGTAGCTAATGCTAATTCTTTCATCTCTTTCGCACTTTCCTTCACACGTTCCGTAATTTCAGCACCTCCAAGAATTCTGGATAATTCATCTATTTCTTCTTTTTGATTTAATTTTTGAATTATTGTTTGAGTAGACAATCCATCAGTTTGCTTCTCAATTATATAATGAGTGTCTGCCATTGCCGCTATTTGCGCCAGATGCGTTATACAGATGATCTGATGATTTCTGGCAAGTAAAGATAACTGTTCTGATACTTTTTGTGCTGTTCTACCGCTTATTCCAACATCGATTTCGTCAAAAATAAGTGTTTCAATTTCATCTTTGTCTGCCAGCACAGATTTTATACCTAACATAATTCTGGATAATTCACCGCCAGATGCCACCTTTGACAAGGGTTTCATGCTTTCGCCAGGATTGGTAGAAATAATAAATTCTGCATCGTCAAAACCGTTTGCTGTATAATGCTCCATTTGCTGAAATATCATTTCAAATTTAACATCCAAAAAATTCAATGAAACTAGAGCATCGCTAATTCTAGCAGTTAATTCCTTTGCTTTACTTTTACGAATATTTGATAATTGAACAGATAATTCTTTCAACTCATCTTCTGCTTTTTTTAAAGACTTATTTAATTTATCCATATAGATATCATAGTCACGATACTTTTCTAATTTCTCTTCACATTCTTTTGCATAATTTTTTATTATTTGAACCGAATTGCCGAATTTGGATTTTAAATGATTGATTAAATCCAGGCGTTTAGTTACTTCCATAAGCTCTTCTTCCGGCTTCTCTATGTCAGACAGATATTGAGAGATGTCCCGGTTAAAATCATTCATTAATCCATCAATTTCGGTAAGCTGATCTAAATAACTACGTATTGCTTCATCATAATCTGCGAGTTTTAGCAATTGTCTTAAAGCACGTCCCATGAGATCTCCTGCGCCTGAAGAATCATTACCAGTAAACTGATAGATATGCTCTAATCCAACTGAGATAGCATTAGCATTCGATAGCTTCTTATACTTAATTGCTAATTCCTCATCTTCACCTTCCAATAGATTTGCCTTTGTAATTTCATCCAGCTCGTATTCTAAAAACGATATCTCACGAAGGCGTTTCTCTTCATCTATTCCTGATTGATCTAATTCATTTTTCAGTCTTCTATATTCTTTATAGGCTTGCTCTAATTGCAGCTTTAATCCACTAATTTCATCTTTTGCAAACCGGTCAACTATTTCCAGATGATTTGCCTTATGTAATAAAGACTGATGTTCATGCTGCCCATGGATATCAATAAGAAGGCCCGTAATTTCTGCTAAAACAGAAGCAGTAACGTTCTCACCGTTTATTTTACAGATACTTCTTCCTGTCATAATTTTGCGTGAAATAATAATCTGATTTCCTTCCACAGGAACATCCAATTCTTCCATACGACGAAAAACTGTTTCTTCCTTTGTATCAAAAATGAGTTCAACCAGGGCATAATCAGCACCATTACGTACAATATCCTTATTCATCTTTGCACCAAGAGCAGCATTGATAGATCCAATTATAATGGATTTACCTGCTCCGGTTTCGCCCGTCATAATATTAAGATGATCATTAAAATAAACTTCTATTTCATTGATTATTGCAAAATTTTTAACATGCAGACTGACTAACAATACCTATCCCTCATTTCTTCGAAGATTATTCGCTGGTACAGTAAGAATTACACTATAAAAAACATATGTTCTGAATGTATTTTAACATAAGGATTTTTTTAATTCAATCGAAAGATGATTTCTTGTTAAAAACAGCAATATTTTATATTATTTTACAGCAGATTAACATAGAGTGTCCAAAAAAAATAAATCTTTATAACCTTATTTAATTACCCAAACTTCACAGTTCAAGATCACAAATATTGCTTGATAAAATCAGCTAAAATTATTTGCTGTAAGCTCCTTCTCTGTTATTACCTTTATTCCATTCTGCAAAAGCAGCTCGGCAGTCACACCATTGCCTTCCGTCATTGTTCCAGTAAAACTCCCATCATAAATTACCCCTTTTCCGCAGGAAGGGCTTTTTGACTTCAAGATAGCGAGCGTTACATCGGCTTCCTTCGCAATCGCAAGAACCTTCTGTGCTCCCAGCTGGAACTCCTTTGAAAGGTCACGTCCATCCTCACAAATAATTCGAATCTGATTTTCAGTAATACCTTCTCCCTCTTTATTTGTCTGGGCATCTGATAGATCATTCTTATTTTCATCTTGATTATTTGCTTTGTATTCTCTTCTCTCACACCGAGGTCTTGGCGTTGGTAAACCAGCAAGTACTTCAGGACATACTAAGATCGCTTCTCCCCGATTTACTATCTCCATAACCGTCTTATCAACATAACCTTTTCCATCATATCTGCATTGTACACCTGCCAAGCAGGAACTTATTAAATACATTATAATTTCTTCTCCTTATTATGGCTCTATATTAAACTTCATAATCTATTTACATTTATTGAGCGAAAGCTGCCTTGGATGAACAAACATCTCAGACAGCTTTCTAAAAGTATATTTTTTATTTAGATATTTAATCTTCTCTTCTTTATCGGCACTAACTAATCTTCGTAACCTTTAACTTACACGTCAGCTTGCTGCCGTTGACCATAGCCGTAATCGTGGCAGTTCCAACTGACCTGGTACTTACTCTGCCGTTTGTAACAATTGCAATCTTTGGATTATCAATACTCCATTTTACAGTACTGGTTGCACCTTCCACAACCAATGGATATTCCATTGTTGTATATTGTTCCAAAGTAAGACTTGTAATATTCAGACCAATTACTGTTACCTCAATCGTTGCTGTCTTACCTGACCCTGTCATGGCTGTGATATAAGCTGTTCCAGGTGACTTTGCAACAATCCTGCCTGTTTTCTTATCCACAGAAGCAACCGCCGGACTATCCGAACTCCAGGTAATATCCTTATCCGCATTTACTGGTGCTAAGACTACCGAAACAATTTTACTTTCCTTTGCAACAAGGGTTAACTTTTTATCCTGCAGTGTAATGCCGGTAGCTTGTACTCGTTTATTGACAGTAATTACACATATGGCTTTTTTACCACTATTGTCCATGGCAGATGCTGTAATCGTTACTTCTCCTTCTTTTAAAGCTGTTACAACACCTTTTTCATCTACAATTGCGATTGATTTATTACTGGAAGTCCACTTAGCAGTTTTAAAGGTTGCATTCGATGGTTTTAAAGTAGCCTTTATAGTCCTAGTATCACCAATATACATCGTCATATAGCTTGAGCTAATGGAAAGACTGCTGATTGGTGTCACTACTCGAATTACCGCTGTTGCTTCCACATCGCTTCCATCGGTAGTGGTAGCAGTTATCGTAGTATAACCATTCTTAATGCCAGTAACTTTTCCTTTCTGATTAACGGTTGCCACACTTGGATTACTTGACTTCCACACTAAGCCAGGATTTGTTGCTGATTCGGTGGTTATCTTTGCTACAAGGTTTAACGACCTGCCTTTACCAAGTCTGTAACTGGAAGGACTAAGTTTAACAGTTGTAACTGGTTCTCTAACTAAAATGACACAGGTATCTCTTAAACCACCATCTACCGTAGTGCAGTAGATAACTGCTGAACCGCCTTTTATAGCAGTTATTTCACCCTTACTGTTAACTGTAGCTACCTTTTCATTGGAGCTTTTCCAGGTGACACCGAGCTGCGATGCATTGCTAGGTGTAATTGATACTTCAAGGGTGAACTTATTGCCAACAAAAATGGTCTTTTCTGAAAAGTTTAATAAGAGGCCTTGAACTGGTTGAGTTACGGTTACCTTACAGTAGGCTACTGCACCAGCTACTGTTCTTACCATAATAATTGCTGAGCCAGCACCTTTACCAGTTACTTTACCTTCGTTATCAACAATTGCTATCTTAGTATCGCTTGATTCCCAAATAAGCTCATTGTCTGTACTGTTAGCTGGTGTCAACGTCTTTTTAAAGACATAGTATTCACCTACTTTAAGTTTTAAATCCGATAAATCTAATTTTACACCAGTTGCCACACTTCGAACTGTAATGTTGCAATAGGCCGAATAAGCTCCGTCCGAGGTTTTTAATATTATGGTTGCAGTACCAACACTCTTAGCAGTAACCTTTCCTGATGCATCAACTGTAACAACAGATGTATTGGTAGAGGTCCAAGTCACTCCTGTATTAGCTGCATTTACTGGAAGGAGTACATAAGTTAACCTTGCTGTAAATGCAGCTAATACAGGAGTGACTTGGACCTCTACCAATACATCTGTTGTTACAGTTGAT
>JASGEU010000055.1:0-8770 GCA_047606065.1 Mobilitalea sp. | reverse complement strand
ATTGATTGCAGTTGGTATTATGATGTTAGCATCCTTCAAAGATGTTGTATGGACAGAGCTTGATGATGCAATTCCTGCATTCTTTGCAGCAATTTTCATGGCACTTTGCTACAGTATTTCCTACGGTATTGCAGGCGGATTTATCTTCTTCTGTATTACAAAGACCGTTGTTGGTAAAGCGAAAGAAGTTAGCCCTGTTATCTGGGTTGCATCTGGATTATTTGTCATTAACTTTATAATTATGGCATTCCTATAAGAATTAAATAAAGGTAAATTGTAGATCAATTACCTGCACATACGAAAGAACCTCAAATCAGTCAGTGATTTGAGGTTCTTTCGTATGTGCAGGTAAAGTGAATTATCAATATAGTTTAGCTTTGTTAAACTGCAATATCAACGCTGTAAACAGCCGTGAGAAACTCGCGCAGCTAGTTTCTTCAAGTTATATTGAATTAGAAACAACATAATTAGAAATAATATCATTAATCGATTTTAAACTGGTTAAGTGTTCCATATTAGTGTTTATTAAAACTGCCTTTTGTGATATAATAAAATTGAAAATTAAAAAATTTAAAGTATTATATGAATAAATTTTTAGATATATATCGTCTATCTTTTATAACGTACTCAAAGGAGGGATCTTATGAAACTATTTAATAATATACAAAAATTAGGTAAAGGCTTTTCGGAAACAATTCAGCGATTTCCGCTTACAATTATATTTTTAGCAATTGCTGCAATAACGGAAGCAATTGCAATACAAATTGATGGGACTGCCCCAGAAAAGGCATTACTCACTTTTTTTACAGGTGCCGCTGTTTCCATCGTTCTTCAATTACTATATGAAAGATTTTTTACTAAAAAGAAAGAACGAATTCTTTTTATGGTCCTTTCTTTGGCGCTGACACTGTTCTATTATTTTGGCATTAAAATGCAGGATTCTGATTTACAATTATCCATTCAAGCTGCGGTCATCTACTTCGTACTGCTAATAAGCTTTTTATGGGTCCCTGTAATTAAAAGCAGAATCAATTTTAATCAAAGTTTCCTTGTGGCCTTCAAGGCATTCTTTACGACCCTGTTATTTCAAGGAGTTTTACTATTAGGGATATTCCTGATACTAGGTGCTATAGATTTCTTAATTATTAACTTAGATTCGAAGTTCTATCTGCATTTTGGCAATATAATTTACTCCTTCCTTGCTCCAATACATTTCCTTAGTCTCATTCCTTTTTATCCAGGCAGGAATGCATTGATGAAAGAAGATAAGAGTGCAAATGTTGGCGTAGAAAAGAGATCCGACCCCAATGTGATAGAGGAGAATATAGATCAACAAGAGGATAATTGGATTTTATTAAAGAGGGAAGAGGAACTTCAGCGGTTTCTTACACCAGGTAAGTTCTTAGAGGCTTTGGTTACCTATATTATCCTCCCAATTACAGCAATACTTACGGTGATATTGCTCCTTTATATTATTGTGAACATAAGAAAAGAGTTCTGGACAGATAATTTAATGGAACCACTGCTTGTTAGTTATTCCATAACAGTAATCCTGGTATATTTGCTGGCTAGTACCTTTACGAATATAATGGCAAAATATTTTAGAATGATATTTCCTAAAGTTCTGGTTCCGATTGTATTATTTCAGGTGATAGCATCCTTGCTTAAGACGGCTGATATTGGAATTACCTATGGACGCTACTATGTTATACTGTTTGGAATCTTCGCAGTGATTGCAGGTGTAATCTTTTGCTTTAAGCCTGCTCATAAGAATGGGTTAATTGCACCAATCGTAATCGTTTTATCCATAGTGTCAATTCTACCTTTTGTAAATGCGTTTACTTTAAGCCGGGAATCACAGAAAGGCCGCTTACAGCAAGTTTTGGAACAGAATAATATGTTGGAGGATAATAAGATTATACCAAAGGCTGATTTATCTTCAAAGGATAAGGAGATAATTGTGGACTCCCTAGAATATCTGGAAGAAATTGATGAGGTTGACAGCATTAATTGGCTTTCTGATTATGCGTTTTTCAAGGATTTTAAAGCTGTTTTTGGTTTTGAACAATATGGGATTGATGATGGCAAAAATAAATATATATCCGTATATCGTGATACTGTTGCACCAATTTTAATCGAGGGTTACGATTATATGACCTATACCTATATCGAGACCAGCAATAATATATTGATCCTCGAGAGTGGTAATGCAGAGCAGCCATTTGCTCTTAACCTGGAAAATCAAGAACTTGTTTTAACGGATGAAAATGGTGAACTATTGAGATTTTCCCTAAAACAACTTTTTGACAAAGCAATTGCACTGGAGAATGAAGGTAAATCACAGCCTACGGAGGAACTAACCATTACGGAAGAAAATTCAAATGCGAAGCTGACGCTTATTATTCAAAATATTAGTGTAAATGTATATGATGAAGACAAGGATGTACAATCTGATCTCTATATTCTGATTGATTTTAAATAGACCTGCTTAAAGTTAATAAAAGGTTGGTGATTTAGAAGAAACTGGGATTTGGCACAATCATAAACTATCTGTCAATCAGAAATGAGAAGGATTTCTCATTTCTGATTGACAGAATATAACCAATGATGTAATATAATAGCGTAAATTCATAAGACCTCACTTACTTGGTGGGGTAGAGGCGCGATATTTAACAGTCTGTAGAATAGCTTGAGAAGCGAGGAAGCTGCGGAGAAGGAAATATCGCCGAAGTGTATTATACACTCAGTATAATATGCTGGGCCTGCAATCAATAATTGCAGGACTGTCCTGACAGACAACCCAGTTTGTTAGGTTGTGCTATCTCATAGGGGATTAGTGGGGGACTTAGGACAATGGCGTGCAACCTGAGGATACCTCAGGTTTTTTTGTTACAAAAATTAGAAACTAATCAGTAAGCAGCTCGTGAATTTTGTACGCAATACATAGGAAGTCATGAAATGGTGACAGAGAGAAAGAGTTAATGCAGAGGTCTGGATTAACAATATTATCTCTGCACATAATATTTATTATTAATGGGAGGAAAAATTTTATGAAAAAAAGATTATCCGTTTTACTTGCACTTGCAATGGCTGTAACCGTAATATTCACTGGTTGCGGAACAAAAGCAGAGAGCCCTGCGAAGGATGGCTCAGAAGATAACACCTTTAAAGTAGGTATGGAATGTGCCTATGCACCCTTTAACTGGACTCAGCTTGATGATTCCAACGGTGCTGTTCCAATTCAGGGAACTTCCGAATTTGCGGGTGGTTATGATGTTGAAATTGCAAAGAAGATTGCAGAAGGCTTAGGAAAAGAGCTTGTAATTGTTAAGACAGAATGGTCCGGTTTACTACCTGCTTTAACTTCAGGTAAAATTGATGCAATTATTGCTGGTATGTCACCAACTGCAGAGAGAAAAGAATCCATTGACTTCTCTGATAATTATTATAACTCTAATCTTGTAATGGTAGTTAAAAAAGGCGGAGCATATGAAAATGCAACCTCTATTCAGGATTTTAGCGGAGCAAAGATTACAGCACAGTTAGGAACTTTCCATTACACAGTAATTGATCAAATCGAAGGTGTTGAAAAGCAGACAGCTATGGACGACTTCGCAGCAATGAGAGTAGCACTTGAGTCTGGTATTATCGATGGTTATGTGTCTGAAAGACCAGAAGGTGTAAGTGCTTCTGCTGCAAAAGAAAATAGTTATGCAATGGTAGAGTTTACAGATGGATTTGAGACATCTCCTGATGATACAGCAATCGCAGTGGGAATTAAAAAAGACAGTGAATATACTGCAAAGGTAAATGAGATATTAGCTAAGATTTCTGATGAGGATCGTGTGGCTATTATGGATGCGGCAATCGCTAATCAACCTGCAGCTGAATAACATGGTGTAAACTTAGGGGCTGTCCAAAGTTAAATCAAAAAGGACAGTCTCTATTCTTGCGTAATAGGCGGCAGGCTGCAACATAATAGGTGCATACTGATCGCAACAAACTAAGAACAGTTTAGCCATAAGCTCGATTTCACTTCGCTCATCTATCTTAGGCAGAGCGCCTTACAAATGTTTAATTCAATATACATTCGAAAGTAAGCTTTCTACTTTATATTGAATTAAACATTTGCATTGCTAAATTGTAATAATATTAAAAAATAACTTTACCCGGGTGGCTTGTCTTGTTATTATTGAGAAAGTTGATAGGGAAACATAATTAGTATATGTTTGGAAAGGTATGGTACACAAATGTCTTTAGATACACTTCTATTGGTATTACAAAAATATAGTCCGATGCTTTTAAGAGGAGCGGGAACAACGCTCTTAATTTCAATGGTCGGTACAATTCTAGGATCAGTCATTGGATTAATCATCGGTACAATACGTACCATTCCAATGCCTGACCGTGGTGCAAAACGTTTATTATTAAAGATAGTTAACATAATACTATCCATCTATGTGGAGTTCTTCCGTGGAACGCCAATGATTGTACAGGCAGTTGTTATTTACTATGGTTCAAAAGCTTTATTTAACATTGATATGAGCCCTATTTTTGCCGGTATGTTCGTTGTATCCATTAACACCGGTGCATATACAGCAGAAATTGTTCGAGGTGGTATTATTTCTGTTGATAAGGGACAATTTGAAGCAGCTCATGCAATTGGTATGAATCACCTTAAAACAATGATCCATGTAGTTCTTCCACAGGTATTGCGTAATATCTTACCTCCAATCGGTAACGAATTTATCATCAACATAAAGGATACTTCCGTACTTAACGTAATCTCTGTAACAGAGTTGTATTTCCAGTCGAAGTCAGTAGTAAGCAACACCTTTAGTTACTTTGAACCTTTCGCAGTAACCTGTGTAATCTATCTGATCATGACACTTACAGTTACAAGAATTCTTCGTTACTTCGAACGTAGATTGGATGGTCCAGATTCTTATAATGTAATTCCAGGCAATCAGATGCAAGTAGAACGCCCGGAAGATGCAATCAGACATAAAAATTAGTCAAGGAGGATAATCAAATGGAAAAAGTAGTTGAGATACAACATTTAAAGAAATCCTTCGGGACAAATTTAATCTTAAAGGATATTGATTTTTCAGTAGATAAAGGCGAAGTAGTGTGCATTATTGGAGCTTCCGGTTCCGGTAAGTCTACTTTATTACGCTGTATTAACTTATTAGAGAAGCCGAATGCTGGTAAAATCATCTATAAGGGTGAGAATATTTTAGATGATAAGCATGATATCTATGCTTACCGTACCAAGCTCGGAATGGTGTTCCAGCAGTTTAACTTGTTTAACAACCACAACGTACTTAGCAATTGTACCGTTGGACAAATCAAGGTGTTAAAGAGAAGTAAGGAAGAAGCAGAGAAGGTTGCTTTGAAATATCTGTCCGTGGTTGGAATGGATCAGTACATCAATGCGAAACCGAGGCAACTATCCGGTGGGCAGAAGCAAAGGGTTGCAATTGCCAGAGCACTATCGATGGAGCCAGATGTTCTTCTCTTTGATGAACCGACTTCAGCACTTGATCCGGAGATGGTGGGTGAGGTACTTGCAGTAATGAAAGAGCTTGCAAAAAGCGGTCTTACGATGCTTGTTGTTACTCATGAGATGGGCTTTGCCAAGGAAGTTGCTAATCGAGTAGTATTCATGGATAAGGGAGTTATTGCAGAAGAAGGAACACCGGAGCAGATCTTTAATAACCCGACCCAGGATAGAACCAAGGAATTCTTAAAGAGAGTTCTTAAGGAACAGGAATAAAAATTAAATCTACAATATAATTGATTTGAGCACACGAATATGTAAATTGACGATGCTTTAATATTTAATTCCATTTGTCACTCTAATTAATATTAAGAGTTAATTAAAATATTATTTAACATTCAAAAGACCAGCTATTATTTCGCATAGCTGGTCTTTTATGAATCATATATTAGATTATTCGCACAGTTTAGCTACAATCTGATTAACTAACTTACCGTCCGCCTTGCCTTTTAATTCAGGCGAAACGTTTTTCATAATCATACCTTTATTCTTGGTAGCAACTAATTCAGAGTATTTTCCAAGAATAAAATCTTCGATTTCCTGCTCTGTCATCATAACAGGAGCATAGTCTTTAATCACATCTAAGGTAGCCTGATAGCCAGCTCTTAATTCCTCACGTTCAGCAGGGCAGGTATCAAGCTGCTCTTTTACAAGTTTCATTTCCTTTAATATTGCACGATCAACAAGCTCTTCCTGAATATTATCACGGCAGCCCTCATCAATGGCGATTTTCTTAACCGCAGAAATTAAGGAAGAAATCGCATCCTTACGCACCTTATCGTGAGCCTTCATAGCGGCTACCATATCTTTTTGCAATTGATCCATTTGCATAATTATATCCTCCTATTCATTCGCAACGAATGACATTAAATTATTGTATTTATTCTTATTATTCCCATGCTCAACAGTATATTTCAAAATGGTAAGATATTCAAGAGAATTTTAAATGTTTAACTTTGTGAAGATGCAAAATGACAAAGCTAACTCGTTCGAAAGACTTATGATACCCTAATTATTATATAAGGATAAAAGTTAATGATAAAAAACTTTTATTAATTTCTAAACTATGACATAATGGTGTCACAGTTCATTTACTATTATCGTAGATGAAGGGAGGACGTATGAAAATTGATCGCCTAATGGCTATTACTATTTATTTGCTAAAGCACGGTAAAACATCTGCTCAAAAGCTTGCTGAAGAATTTGAAGTCTCAACAAGAACAATTGTGAGAGATATGGAATCCTTAGATCAAGCGGGTATCCCAATTCAATCCACATTTGGAGTAGATGGAGGGTATCAGATTGTTGAGACCTATGTGATGGAAAAACAATTGGCAAACAGAAGTGATTATGACTTTATTGTAACAGCATTAAAAGGTCTTGCAAGTGCATATACAAACAAGAATCTGGAGAAGACCATTGATAAGATGAGCTCTCTGGTTGAAGGAAAGATTAGCCCAATCAGCATAGACTTCAGTGTTGCGCAGGAAAATCGAGAGGCGAATGAACAGATTCAGTTGTTGGAAGCTGCAATCTTACAAAAAAGGATGGTTCAATTTCAATATACAAATAATGAAAACGAAGTAAAACAAATGTTAGTAGAGCCTGCAAGTGTGGTATATAAGTGGTTTAACTGGTATTTGATAGGATATTATGAAAAATATCAGGATTATTGCATGTTTAAACTCGTGCGAATAGAGAATCTACAGATTACAGATAAGAAGAATACGAAAGAGCATCATATAGAAAACAACTCAATAGGGGAAAGTAATTTTCAAAAAAGCATTGATATAAAGCTCATCGGGAAGGCGCAAGTAAAATCAAAGTGTAAGGAATATTTGAATGGGCAGGTTACAAAGGAGTACGAAAATGGGGATTTCGAGTTCTGCTTTACAGTTCCAGAGAAAGAAACCTTTTGGTATGGAGTGATTCTTTCCTTGGGCAGTGCAGTAAAGATAATAGAGCCTCAAAGTGTTATTGATCGTATTTTAGCAACTTGTAATGAATTGTTATTAGAATATGAGGAGCCGCATCGTCTCTTTTAGAAGTTGTGAATGCATACCTACAAATATCTTTATTTTAGAATGTATGATACTAAACAGATAGTTAATAGGAGAATAATAAAGTGACAAATATTTATGAAAAATGTCCTATCTTAGAAAATGATAATTTTTTACTTAGATTAATTGAAGAAAAAGATGCAAAGGATTTACTTGAAGTTTATGGTAATAAACATACATTACCATATTTTAATAGTGATAATTGTAATGGAGATAATTTTTATTATCCGACCGAAGAAAGAATGTTAGAGGCAATAAAGTTCTGGTTATGGGAATATGAGAAGAAAGCTTACGTACGATTTTCAATTGTTAACAAAAGAGATAATAAAGCGATAGGAACGATTGAGTTATTTAACCGCAGGTCAAAAGATTATTATAATGAATGTGGAATTCTGAGGCTAGACGTAAGAAGTGATTTTGAGGAATTTACATTACTCTGTGAAATTATGGGAATTATCATAGAGCCTGCGTATAAATTGTTTGGATGTTTTATGATTGCAACAAAGGCTCCATTGTATGCCGTTGAAAGAGCAAAGGCACTGGAAAAGATGAGTTTTCATAAATCAAAGAGGCATTTAGTCGGGAATTATGATACGTATGGAGATTATTGGATAATTAGAGACAAATAAATTAGAGACAAATAAATTATAGTGAACATCTTTAAGCAATTGGTCAGAAATAATATTAATGAGATTTAGTTCTTAACAGTGAGCGTACTTAGCTTGACTTATACCTATGAGAATTTCAAAGGGGGAAAAGATATTAAATAGATAAGAAAGTTTGCTGATCAAATACTCACATGATTAATCGGTAACATAAACGGTACAACGTACCTTTGTGCCATCTTCGGCGGCATAGACATAAGCTCTGCCTTTTTGTTTTGCTGTAATGACACCTTTTGAATCAATGGATAAGATGTTATTATTGCTGGTAGACCAGATAGGTGCGTTGCTGGAAGAGACCTTAGCGGTTAGGGTGGTGGTTGTACCGCTCTTAAGGGTGATTTCGGTAGAGCTCAAGGTTATATCAGGTTTATTCACCACAATCTCACAGGTTTGCAAAACTCCGTCAACAGTAGCGGTAATGACTGCAGTACCATTTTTCATTGCGGTAACAGTACCGGTGGCATCAACAATGGCAACGCTTTTCT
>JASGEU010000054.1:0-3940 GCA_047606065.1 Mobilitalea sp. | reverse complement strand
GTTAGTTGTTGTAGAAGAAGATAATTCCTTCTTTGCCTTCTCAGCAGCTTCTTTTAATCTTTGCAGTGCCATCTTATCCTGGGATAAATCCACACCGTCAGATTTCTTGAACTCATCAATCATAAATCTTGTAATTCTATCATCGAAGTCATCGCCACCAAGTCTATTGTCGCCGGAGGTTGAAAGAACTTCAATAACACCATCACCGATATCGATAACGGATACGTCGAAGGTACCGCCGCCTAAGTCATAAACCATAATCTTCTGCTCATGTTCGTTGTCAAGACCATATGCAAGAGCAGCAGCTGTAGGCTCATTGATAATTCTCTTTACATCAAGACCAGCAATCTTACCGGCATCCTTGGTTGCCTGTCTCTGAGCATCGTTAAAGTATGCAGGTACTGTAATAACAGCTTCTGTAACCTTTTCACCAAGATAGCTTTCTGCGTCAGCCTTTAATTTCTGTAAGATCATTGCGGAGATTTCCTGTGGAGAATATCTCTTATCGTCAATCTTTACTCTGAAATCTGTTCCCATGTGTCTTTTAATAGAAGAAATGGTCTTATCTGAATTTGTAACAGCCTGACGTTTTGCAGGTTCACCAACCAGACGCTCTCCGGTCTTTGTGAATGCTACAACAGATGGCGTCGTTCTTGCTCCTTCGGTATTTGCGATAACTACCGGTTTACCACCTTCCATAACTGCAACACATGAATTTGTTGTTCCTAAGTCAATACCAATTATTTTACCCATGTTTGTAACCTCCTAATTTAATATAAAATTTATCTAATTGACAACTTTAACCATACTGTGACGTACTACCATATCGCGGTAGATATAACCCTTTTGAAACTCATCTGAAACTATATTATCATCAAGATTTTCATCTTCGCCATGCATTACAGCATTGTGAAGGTTTGGATCAAATTCCTTACCAACGGCATCAATTGGTTTTAAACCAATTTCATCAAGACTTGTAAGCAGCTGACGATAAATCATATCAATACCTTGTGCAAAGCCGCTTTCCTTTTCCTTTTCTGTAACTGTTCCAAGTCCTCTTTCAAAATTATCAATGATGGGAAGCAATTTCTCGATAATTGACTTAACACCAATATCATACATCATTGCTTTTTCCTTTTCGGAACGCTTACGGAAATTATCAAATTCAGCCATCGTCCTCATAAGGCGATCATTAAGTTCCTCTATTTTTTGATCCTTCGCTGCCATTTCTTTTACTTTTGAATTTTTGAAGAAATTCTTTGCCGATTTTTCCGGTTTACCCTCTGCTTCATCAGGTTCATCTGACATAGTAACAACCTCTTCTGCACAGTCTGCGTCTTCAAAAGCTGTTTCCTCATATCCATCATTCACCTGTGTATCTTCGTAATTCATATCACCGGTCTCTTTTGAATTATCCTTCATTGCTTTCTCCTTTTCCATTGCTGCTTTCATGATTTCTATTGTTTTATCCATATCCTCCATTCCTTCATCTGACCATTCACCAGCCAACTGTATTAAACAAGCAAAAACTATGTTTTCTTTTTAAAAATATCGTCTAATTGAGTCATCAGCGACTGAAGCGTGCTAACAACCTTCTGATAATCCATTCTCTTAGGTCCTATAATACCTACCTTACCATATACACCTTCTTCAACTTCATAGGTGGCTGTAACCACGGAACATTCCTTCATAGACTCTACAGGGGTTTCATCTCCGATATATACCTGTATTCCTCGTTTTTCTTCATCCTCCATTTTATCCTGAATGAATTCCGAAAGCACTTTCTTTTCTTCAAAGGTATATAGTAAATCTACTGCCTTTTCTCTATCACTTAACTCTGGGTATCTTAGAATGTTGGTGGTTCCAGAAGTATATATCTCTATATCCTCTTCCTCCGTTACTGCCTGCATGATAGCGTCTAAAATATCATTTACAATCGTTCGATATTCTCCAGCCTGTTCCTTCATCTGTGAAATAACCGGAAGGGTGATTTCACCAAGATCTAAGCCTTGTAGAAAGGTATTAATGATTATGTTAAGTTTTAATAAGGTTTCCTTACTTAAGGAGGATGCAATATGAATTATTTTATTCTTAACAATATTGCGTTCAAATACAATAACAGCTAATAGTTGACGTTCATCCACCTCCGTTAATTGAATAAACTTTACTTTCTTTTTATACTGTGGAGAGGAAACCATCGTTGTGTACTGTGTGTTTACAGCTAATAGTTTAGCAACTTGCTGTAGCAGGTTTTCCAATCGATCTGCCTTTTCGATTAGTATTTCCTTCATATTCTCTACTTCCTGTACCTTATCCTGCAGTAATAAATCTACATAGAGACGATAACCTTTGTCCGATGGTATTCGTCCGGCAGAAGTATGAGGCTGAACAATAAAACCAAGCTCTTCTAAATCGGCCATCTCATTTCGTATGGTTGCGGAACTCAAATTCAAATCCGTATATTTCGAAATAGTCCTTGATCCTACCGGCTCACCCGTATCTAGATAATTGCGGATAATCGCTTGTAATATCTTTAATTTTCTTTCATCCAACTGCTGCATATCCTACCTCATTCCATCGTATCTTAAGAATTAATTGTGGTTGGAAGTTTCTTTGTTAGCACTCATTCGAGTAGAGTGCTAACATCTATATTTAAAATAGCACTATCATTTTCTTTTGTCAAGGTGATTTTAAATTTTTTTAACAGTTTAGCCCTGCAAGTATTTGAAACAATAGGAGGGGAAAGTTTACTTTCGCAGGCATATTTTTTCAAATACTTGCAGGGCGCTCTTCCTAAGCGAGATGAAGCGAAGCGAAATCGAGCTTAGAGCTAAACTGTTAAAAACCAAACTACATTAATCATCATTTAATAAGAAGAGATACAAAATCGAGTTACTGACATCGATTCCGTATTCCGAAAGACGAACGATATCTCCTTCTTCGATAAGTACCTCCTGTTTCTTTAATTGCTCCATCACTGTACCATATACCGCTTTCATTTCTACATGAAATCTATGCAGAAAATCACTCTTTTTTACACCCTCACATAAGCGTAGACCCAGGTACATGAATTCTTCCATTCTCTGCGATAATGTCAATGCTTCATATTCTGCAATGAGTTTGGTTGGTCCAACATCAATCATACCCTCACGAACAAAGTCTGAAGATGTCTGACACACTTTCATGTACTCTTGAAGTTCATCAAGCTTTGTAAAACGTCTCCCATTAAACAACGAAGAAGCCCCCAGACCCAAACCCAAATAAGGTGTGCCAATCCAGTAAGATTTGTTATGCAAACATTCATAGCCTGGTTTCGCATAATTGGAAATCTCATATCTGAAGTAACCTAAGTCCTCTAGCAATTGTTTTGTTCGATGATACATCTGACGATCTGTATCTTCGTCCGGCAACTCCTTATGTCCTGTGGCACCTTCCTGATATCTTTCATAGAACTTTGTACCTTCTTCTACAATGAGACTATAGGCTGAAATATGGTCAGGCTTTAGAGATAATACCTTAGTCAAGGTTTCTTCCCAGGAGTTCAAAGTTTGTCCAGGAAGTGCTGACATTAAATCTACATTAATATTACAAAATCCAAGACTTCGTGCTAAATTATAGTTTTCTTCAAATTGCTTATAATTATGAAGTCTGCCAAGCAACTTTAATTCTTTATCATTAGCAGATTGCAAGCCAAAACTAATACGGTTAATTCCAGCTTCTTGATATTCTATTAGTTTCTCTTTATTTACCGTTCCCGGGTTAACTTCAATTGTAATCTCGGCTTCATTTTTTATATAAAATACTTGATGTATTTTGCTTAGGATGCGTTTAATTTGACCAACTTCCAAACTGGAAGGAGTCCCTCCGCCAATAAATATAGTTGCAACCACATAACTTCTCGCCAGCTCCTGATAACTTTCGATTTCATTGAGAAGTGCCT
>JASGEU010000053.1:0-35444 GCA_047606065.1 Mobilitalea sp. | reverse complement strand
CACCCGATTTAAGTCCAGATGATACTTCCCCATTTCTTTGCCATAAACGGAGTAATACTCACGCAACTGATTTATTATACGTTCCATTATATTAACCGGCTGTTTTAAAAGGTGTAAACACTTAGACACGACTCTAAGGTGTTTGCACCTTTTATTTCTCTTGTTCAGTAACAAAGTTATGATTCCTATTCTCCATCATAAATTTTAGGGGGTCATATCCAGCTTGCGGATTAGATAAATAAGAATCATAAAAGGAAATCTTTAAATCAACAATATTTATATTTTTTTTAAGATCATCTATTTGCTTTAAGATTGCCTTACGGTGGGCAGCCATTATCTGTCTTCGTGCTGGGGCAGTTCCTTCGCCCTGCATGCATAAATCGATATATTGTTTAATTTCCTTGACTTGCATTCCGGTATTTTTAAGGCAGCAAATCAGTTTTACCACCTCAAGATCTTCTTCACTAAATTGTCGGTTTCCAGTGCTGTTTCGGGTGATAAAGGGGAGAAGTCCTTCTTTATCATAAAAACGGATTGTATAAACGGAAATGTCACAGATTTTTGCAATATCATTAATGGTATACAACGGCTAAAATCTCCTTTAAAAAAATTTTTAATTATGCTTGACTTCGATAGAACTCGAACCACTACTATTAATATATAGCACAACCCTAAAACATTCAATACTCTTAATAAACTTTAGAAAGGAAAATGAAATATGTATTTTGAAGCAATCAAAGATTTAGTTAAGTCAGATATGTAAGAAGTTAGGTTATAACTATGATAAAACTATAAAAATGAAAAAGGAGCATTTATTATGGCAGAAAATATGAAGCGCAATTGGACCGCAGCGGATATTTCCTCACTAACAGGCCGCACGGTTGTTATTACAGGAACCGGTGGAATTGGCTATGAAACAGCATTGGAAATGACTCGTGCAGGTGCTGAAGTTATTATGGCAGGCCGCAATAAGGACAAAGGAGAAGAAGCAGTAAGAAAAATTAACAACTTAAAGCCGATTGGAAATATCCGCTTTGAAACACTTGATTTGGCAGATCTTGAATCTATAAAAGAATTTGGTGAACGGATAAAGACACAGCGCAAAAGTTTAGATATATTAATCAACAATGCAGCAGTAATGAATCCGCCTCATCGTAAGGTTACAAAAGATGGATTCGAACTTCAAATGGGTACAAATTATCTTGGACATTTTGCATTAACAGCTCATTTGCTTCCCCTTTTACGGAAAGGAGATAAGCCTAGGGTGGTCACATTGAGTAGTATAGCACATCGTTCAGGAGCGATAAATTTTGATGATTTGCAATCCGAGCGCAATTACACACCAATGGTAACCTATTCACAGTCAAAGCTCGCGTGTCTGATATTTGCATTTGAACTACAGCGGCGAAGTGATGCAGCTAGCTGGGGGATTAGCAGCATGGCTGCGCATCCCGGAATATCAAGAACAGAACTAATACCAAATGGGGCCGGAAAGAATAGTCCAGCTGGAATTGCCAGACGTTTATTGCCGATTCTCTTTCAGCCAGCAGCTCATGGAGCATGGCCGTCACTTTATGCAGCAACTGCGAAAGAAGCAATAGGCGGTACATATTACGGGCCATCCAGAATGAACGAGATGAGAGGATATCCAACGGTAGCTAAAGTTGCACCGCAAGCGAACGATATTAAGGTTGCTTTGAAGCTTTGGGAAGAATCTGAAAAGCTAACAAACATAAGGTTTATTTAATAAAACATTAAATTAGGGATAAAGATGCTTCAACTTGGTATGAGCATTATAGAAAACAGTAAAAAACAAAGAGAAAATTTACATTTTTTACGGAAAAATAGAATTATCTGCTTGACTCTTCCTTTAGGGAATCCTTTATACTAAATTTATCCTAATAATTTTAGAAAAGAGGTCGAAGCATATGAACAATCTGATCAAAATCAAAGATGTGTCAAGCAAATATGACATTACAGCTCGTACACTACGTTATTATGAGGACATGGGATTGCTGTCCAGTACCCGAAGTGGTGACAACGCATATAGAATGTATGACGAAAACGCTATTAGAAGACTTGAACAAATACTCATTTTACGAAAGCTGAATATCAGCATTAAAGACATTCAGCGTGTTTTCAACACTTCCGGTTCCGATGTGGTTTTAGAAGTGCTGGGGAAAAAAGTACAGAACATAGACGACGAGGTTGCTCTTTTGCATGAGTTAAAGGAAATAGTGCTGGATTTTATTCACGAAATCGAACAAGTTAACTTTACAGACAACTCCGACATAAAACTGCTGTATAACAAGGCAAAAGAGATTGAAACACAATTAGTAAGCATTGACTATATCGGCAAACCCTCTAATATCAACCGCTTGCTTGAAATAACGGATAAATTGGACAAAAAAATTCCTGATATAATGGTTGTCAGTATACCTGGATTCAGAGCAGTAACGTGCGGCAACCAACCATGGGGGGAAATGTTCAAAGAAGGCGGGTATATGTACCAATTATGGCAGTACTGTCATTTGTATACGAACGTGATTTTTGATTGCTTTGATTTTTTACTGCTTAAAAATGACGAAGCCGAATGGTTATGCGCCGTTAAAGATGGTGTTACCGATGCTGATGTAAGCCCCTTTAAAGTAATCGATTTTCCGGGAGGCATATACGCTATGGCAGTCAGTATCGATGAAGATGACGAGAGCATACACAAAGTAGAGGAAAAAGTTGGTCGATGGATTGAGAATACAAACTTTGAGCTTGACAATGGACGCAGTGTCATGTTCAATATGCCTTATTTATATGAAGATGGAAGAGATATTGCCTATAAAGACATAGAAAAGGGACTGGGCTATAAGCAAATGCAAAGATATTTTCCAATCAAACTAAAAGAAGGTATATAATAAAAGAAATACGGTGAGTGGCAATATAAAGTTGACTTCATGAGGAAGGAAGTGAAACAAATGCGAAAGACGCTCAAAGATATGGCAAAACACTTGAAAAATGTAATTACGTCTGAAATACCTGAAACCTATACAATTAATCCTTTGTTTGAAAATATTTCAAGCGAGGAAAGCATTCGAGAAGGGGTTCTTGCGTTTAGAAGCTTTTTGTATCAGCTTTGCGATGTTTTGATTGTTGAAGGTGATTTGTATGATAATCAAAAAAAGAACGCTCATGAATTTGATGATCGCGTTACTATTTCGGTATATTTTCCATTCCTGCACAATGTGAAATGCCTATTATTGAATATAGGTTATCATGGTGTATTAACTGAAAGTGCCAATTCCCTTATCGTTAGTAACAATATTTTCAATACGAAAATTCCCTCTTCAAAAAGCATGGAATGCCTGCGATTCTTGAATGCTTGCGGCATATTGTTTGACGGTATAAACTTGGAGGATAAAAAACAGGATTTATTAAAAGTTGAAAGAATAATAATTTCATATCCTGATAATCCTGTTATGCTGACAGGCTTGAAGGTTATGGCAATAGCCGAGATAGAATTTGGCACAAACGCAGACAATTTGAAAGTTAATAAGTCCAATACTATCAGTTATTGCCGTTTCTCCGATATTTTATTGCGATGTGATTACAGAGTATTAATGGATAATAAAACCGACGAGATTATTTCTATATTAAAAGATACTATGAATCCATTGTCAGCCAATGTGCAAGATTTTGTATTGCAGCTGCATCAACGCTATTTGGATAAAGGCCTTAAATGCAATATGGAAATAAAAGATTTATGGATAAAGCTGAAGTATTCTTATAAAAGTAAAGAGCTATGGGGGATTAATGTATCACTTAATAATGGTTATCAAATCAACCTCAAAGCGAAAAACACGCATAAATATGCTGATACTATTGAGAAATTCCCTTCATTTATACAAGAAATGATTGAAAAAGGTTATGGATGTGGAATAAAAAGAGGGATAAGCGAACATTGTAATGGAGGTTGTCAAGGGTATCGTTTTTCACTTGAAGACTCAATCCTTGAGATAAATAGTAATATTGAAACTTGGCTTGATACGGAATTGTCATTTATATAGTAGAAGCAGGGGACATTGATTGTTTCCCATATGAGGGATCACGGAGCAGGGAGTTATAAATTTAAAATATGGCTAGCTGTTACAAAATGAATATAAATGAGTATTAGATGTAAAAATGATGATGCCTATAAACAAAGGCATCATCATTTTTATGTTTGAATTAATAGGTATCTATTCATTTGAAGCTGTTGGTGCTTTATCTATATGGAAGATACCGATTTCTTTATAGTGATTAATCTTATAATTTATGATACCAAGACTGTTCTCCAGGTTTTTAACTTCATTCAATATTCTTGTGCGATGCTTTACCAGCAAAGCCTTACGTTCCTCTAATAATTCTGCACCCTGCAAACACATTTGCATAAATTCCTTAATTTCCTGTAAAGGCATGCCGGAGTTTCTTAGACAGCAGATTAAATGAATCCACTCCAGATCATCTTCAGAAAACTGCCGAATACCGCTGCTTGTACGTGATATGAAGGGGATAAGTCCCTCTCGATCATAATATCTTAGGGTATGTTCTGTTAAATTTGTTTTTTCAGAAATTTGTTTAATTGTGTACATAGCTCTCCTTTTATTTTACATCAAAATAATACAGAATAGATAATAGTTTAGCCATAAGCTCGACTCAGCTTCGCTGCATCTCGCTTAGGCAGAGCGCCCCACAAATAGTTAAAACAATGCCTATTCGAAAGCAAGCTTTCGCCTATTCATTGTTCTAACTATTTGCATGGCTAAACTGTTACTAACATTGTAGCAGAATTAAAAAAAATTTCAATAAAATTGCTTGACTTTGAGTTAACTTTAACAAGTATAGTAGAGATAAGTCCTAACACAAATGAAACTAAAAGGTAACTAACCACTAACAATATCAGATTTTTAGGAGGTATAAAATGAAAAAGATTAATCTTGGTAATAGTAATTTACAAGTACCCAATGTAGCTGTTGGATGTATGCGAATCAATAATATTGATTCTAAAATGGCAGAAGAGTTTGTGCAGAAAGCATTAGAATTAGGTGCTAACTTTTTTGATCATGCAGATATCTACGGAGCAGGTGAATGTGAAAAAATATTTGCAGAGGCAATTCATATGTCTCCAGCGGTAAGAGAAAACATAATTCTTCAGTCAAAATGCGGTATACGCCCTGGAATGTTTGATTTTTCTAAAGAACATATATTAAGTTCCATTGACGGAATTTTAAAAAGGCTGAAAACGGATTATCTGGATGTTTTATTGCTGCATAGACCGGATGCACTTGTAGAGCCGGAAGAAGTTGCTGAGGCTTTTGATGAATTGGAGCAATCCGGTAAAGTTCGTCATTTTGGTGTATCCAACCAGAAACCGATGCAAATTAAGTTATTGCAAAAATATGTGAAGCAGCCTCTTGTTGCAAATCAGCTTCAGTTAAGTATTACCAATGCAACTATGATTGGAAATGGGCTTGAAGTTAACATGCTGACGGATAATGCGGTAGATCGCGATGGAAGTATACTGGATTTTTGCAGACTTAATGATATTACAATTCAGCCCTGGTCACCCTTCCAGTATGGTTTCTTTGAAGGAGTCTTTTTAGATAATCAAAAGTTCCCTAAACTAAATGAGACTATAAAGCAGATAGCAGAGAAATACTCTGTTACCAATACAACAATTGCAATAGCATGGTTATTAAGGCATCCAGCTAAGATGCAACCTGTAATAGGAACAATGAATATTGAACGTTTAACAGAAGTTTGTGCGGCGTCAGAATTATATTTAACCCGCGAAGAATGGTATCAGATTTATATTGCTGCAGGAAACAGACTTCCATAAATAGAAGAGTATATTAAAGTGGATAAAAGATTAGTAATATTCTTTAACAAATCTTGTATTCCATCTTGGTACTAAATAGGAAATTTATTTTAGATGTGCACAACAGGTGCAGGAAAGGAAGGAAATATGAAATCATTAACTGATTGCTACAAATTATCAAACGGAGTAGAGATACCCTGTATTGGTTTTGGAACCTGGCAAACACCAAATGGAGACGTTGCAGTTTCATCGGTACTTAGTGCAATTGAGGCAGGTTATCGTCATATTGATACGGCACAGGGTTATGGTAACGAGGAAAGTGTTGGTATTGCTGTAAAGAAAAGTGGTATAGATCGTAAGGAATTATTTATTACCTCTAAACTCACTAATAGTGAGCATGGATATGATAGAACACTTGCCGCATTTGATAACACGATGAAAAAGTTAGATATGGATTACTTGGATTTATTTTTAATCCATTGGCCCAATCCTATCGCCTTCCGAGATAACTGGAAAGAGGCAAATGCTGGGTCCTGGAAAGCTTTCGAGGAGTTATATAATGCAGGTCGCATTCGTGCAATCGGTGTGAGTAACTTTCACCAGCATCACATTGAAGCAATCCTGGAGACTGCGACAATCGCCCCTATGGTAAATCAAATAAGACTTTGCCCGGGAGATACACAAGATGAATTGGTTAACTATTGCCGTTCAAAAGGTATGATCCTTGAAGCATATAGTCCACTTGGTGTAGGTAAAATCTTTGAGGTTCCAGAAATGCAGGAGTTATCAAAGAAATATGGTAAATCCATTGCTCAAATTTGTATTCGCTGGAGTCTGCAACGGGGATATCTGCCACTGCCCAAGTCAGTAACTCCCGCCAGAATTAAGGATAACACAGAGGTATTTAATTTTGAATTGGAAGCGGTTGATGTACAATTGATTGCTGATTTAAAAGGCTGTGTTGGATACTCTGCTAATCCTGATACTGCTACATGGTAAAATGTATTTGTTTTTGTACGAGTTTACTTCTATATGGTTGAAAAGAGTAAATGATTTATAGTAAACTAAGTCTATGTTGTACAGAAAGTGTGACATAGGCTTTTTTACAGAAACTGTGAACTTGAAGGTATCAAATAAAGACATGTGTGAAGGAGTTGGATGAATATGAAAAAGTTAAGAATGGCCATTCTGGGGTCTGGAAATATTGCTAAGACCATGGCAGCTACGATTGGTAAAATGGAAAATGTTGAAGCATATGCAGTAGCGTCCAGAGACTATGAAAAGGCAAATGCCTTTGCAAAGGAATATGGATTTCAAAAAGCATATGGTTCCTATGAGGAGCTGGTAAAGGACGAAGAGGTGGAACTCATCTATGTTGCAACTCCTCATTCCCATCACTTTGAGCAAGCTAAGTTATGTATTCTTCATGGTAAACCTGTAATTTGTGAAAAGGCATTTACCGCAAATGCAAAACAGGCAGAAGAATTAATAGCACTGTCAAAGGAAAAGGGAGTTTTTCTTGCAGAGGCTATCTGGACAAGATATATGCCGATGGTTACTACAATCAGAGAAGTAATGAATTCCGGAATCATTGGAGAACCCACCTATCTGACCGGTAATCTGGGTTATTATATTGAACATGTGCCAAGACTTCTAGATCCTGCACTAGCCGGAGGAGCATTACTGGATGTTGGTGTTTATACCCTTAATTTTGCAGCGATGATGTTTGGCAATAAGGTGAAAAAGATAACCTCCAGCTGTACCTATACATCAACAGGTGTTGATGCTTCCAATGCAATTATGATAGAGTTCGAAGACGGTAAGGTTGCTAATTTATCAAGTACCATGAGAGGTTGCAGTGACCGCAAGGGAATTATCTATGGAACCCAAGGTTATATCGTAATTGAAAACATCAATAACTTTGAAACTGTCAAAGCATTTAGCAATGACCATAAAGAATTGTCCTCCCAAAGGCGTCCTGAACAGATCACTGGATTTGAATATCAGGTGCAGGCCTGTGTGGATGCGATAGAAGGTGGCAAACTGGAATGTGAAGCTATGCCTCACAGCGAGATTCTTCATATCATGAAACAGATGGATGAGATCAGGGCTTCCTGGGGTGTACGTTATCCTTTTGAATAGCCTTAGCTGCTCATGATATTTGGTTAGATGATAGATTGACCCATTAAACGCACCATCCTATAAAAGCTGTCGCCAGAGAGAAAACTAGCGACAGCTTTGTTTAAATTATTCCATCCCGTCAGTATCCCAAAGACTTGCTGTTACAATATTGATATTATCATAGGTCTTATAAAAATATTCACAGGTATTGGTATTAATAAAAGCGGTATACTTAGTATAATCATAGGTGTCACGACTGGTAAGAACAGCACCCTTTGGTATGGAAACGCTTTCCAGAACATGGAAGCAAGCATTAATTGCCTCGTCACTATCTCTGGGGGTTGGCAGGTAGGATTTGAGATAAGCAGTTCGAACAAAACGCTCCGGTGAGGTAAATCCACCCGGCAAAGTTACCGTTCCGCCTCCTTGCCCAAAAGGAGTTAACTTAACATTGTCCCATAGAACTTCTTCTGTTTGAGTTGGTGAAGCTTCCATATAATTTCTTAGATTAGTCATATGCCATTGAAAGTTTGGACTATTCGCCATTACACCAATTGGATTATTGATTAACTCCAACCCCTTTTCTGTAGGTTCAATAACGGTACAAGCACCGCTTCTGTCGGTAACAATCCAATGTAAGGGTGCCACAGTTTTCGTAACTGGGTCCGGAATGCCCACTACATTAACACCTTTTAATTTGGAAGGCAATTCTTGCACAGAAGAACAGTTACCAAGAAGGTAGTGCAGGAAATCAATCGACGCAATTGGTTCAGTACCTTGGCTAGGTTTAGCATCATACTTGGCATAACCAGCAAAATACAAAACGGCTGCTGCAAATCCTTTCTCATTAACACCATCAAAAAAGCCGAGCATTCCATCAAGTTCTTGACCAAGTCCTATGAAACGATAGGTGTTTTTAATAGGATGATCACTGATACTGCTATACCATTCATAGGAACCTGGGACTATATAAAGCCTGGGAATAATATCATGGGAAAAGTCCATGGTTCGGCCAAAGAATACATCATTGGATTGGGATTGTAATGTCATTGCTGTACACATATATAGAATCCCCTTCGAAACATAATCCCTATAATATATGAAAATCGATCATTTCTGGTAACCTAGTACACTTTAAATTTGTGGTGGTTTAATGCAACACGACTTGCTTTCAAAAACGGCTGTGGCCAACACTAATTCTTGTTGATAAGCTTCCGATTCAAATATGAAAGTTCATTAATAAAAAAGGCTGCTAGAGCAGCCCTTTTTTATTATATAAAGTAGTGATTTAGATATAATATAAGAATTAAGTATTAAAGTTTAATTGATTCCAACTCTGATAAAAAGTAATCTTTATCCTCTTTCTTAGCAATATGATTGGCAGCTTCCCTGGCAAGGTCAAGATATTCTTCCATGGCTTTGCTATCCTTTGCAGTCATATATGCTCTTGCAACTGCTTCATAGCCAAAGGCTAAATCAAAATCACCGTAATTATTGTCCTTACATAGCTCAAGAGAATATTTACCATGGAGTAATGCACTGTCTGTCATTCCGAGTAAAGAATAAACGCGGGAAACTTGCCACTCACCTCTTGCAAACTCAAGTGGAGTACCTATTTCTCCCCAATGAAAGCGGGAAGCATGAGCGGTATGTATCATTTTTATATCGTCTTCTTTGGTTCTATCTTTTTTGTCAATTAAATCCCAAGTAGCGTTAAAATTGCTTACTGCTTGTTTCCTATGCCACTGCTGTAATGTTAAATTATCTTCACTCATGACAGTCCTCCAAAATTGTTATTAATTATATTGAATTTTAATAAGGAACCTAATTACTAAAATTGTTTCATTGTTATCTTGCTGAATAACATTAGGTTTATTTCATGATAGCAAATAAGGAAGAATGAGTCAATCACCCACATCGTGATTTGAAATCCAGAGTAATTTTTTAATTTTTGATTAAAAAATTAGCACTCACCTCTTGACAGTGCTAATTATATCTGTTATATTATGAATAGAACAAAGAGAACAGCAAGTAAATGATAAAGGCGCCGGCATTTGCTTGTAAATAACATCTTTGTCTATAAAATTTATATAAAAATATTAAAAACATAAATAAGTATCAGTAGGAGGAATGAATTATGATGATGATGCCAAGTGTTTTTGGAGAAAATTTGTTTGATAAGTGGATGAATAGTTTTTCATTAAAGAATTTTTGGGATGACAATAGCTTCCCCTTCTGGAACAAAGAAGATAGAGGTCTGATGAAGACTGATGTTAGAGAAGAAAATGGTAATTACCTGGTAGATATGGAACTTCCAGGCGTTAACAAAGAAGATGTTAAGCTGCAATTAAAGGATGGGTATCTTACTATTAGCGCTTCGAATAACATAAGCAAAGAGGCAAAGGATGAAGAAGGCAATTACATTAGAAGAGAAAGATATACCGGTCAATATACCAGAACGTTCTATGTAGGAGATAATATATCTCAAGAGGATATTAGAGCAAAATTTGATAATGGAATTTTAAAGCTAAGTATTCCAAAAAAGGAAGCAAAAATAAGTGCAAATGACAAATTTATACCTATTGAGTAATACAAAGATTTTTTTATAACTATTACCATCAGACTACTAAGCTGAACTATGAATATACAAGATGAAACGACAAGTCACTTCACTTGTCATGAATAAGAGAGGCTGTTACAAAAAGATATTTAAGGATAACAGAAGCTATTATGCTGCGATTTCCTTAATAATAAATTTTGTAACAGCCTTTCTTTTTAGTTTAAATCTTCTCGAAGCGCATCAATTTGCTTTAAGTAATGCAATAATTCAAGATAGTAATCGGCTTTTCTTTGAACACCAAGGATTAACTTCTTGTACTGTGTATTATCGGCATCTGATTTCTCAATTAAATTGATCAACTCTGTATTAATTTGATCGATTGCTGTGATATTGTTATCCTGGGACTGAGTTACGCTGTCCAAACTGTTTACCAAATTGGTTTCAATACTTTCAATCTTATCCAGAATTGTGGAAGATGCCTTGACCATCTGCTGAGTCGTAGGCATCATCTGTGTACCTTCGTCTGTCTTATCACTCAGTCTGCCTATAATTGAAGTCATCGACTCCAAAGAGGAAATGATACTTTTAGCGTTAGATTGTGTATTTTCGGAGAGCTTTTTGATTTCATCCGCTACAACTCCAAAACCTCTGCCATGTTCACCAGCCCTTGCCGCTTCAATAGATGCATTTAGAGATAACAGCTTGGTTTTGCTGGCAATACCGGATATCACAGATGCAAATTTCTCAATCTGTCTATATTCCTGATACATTTCCGTAAATAGAAGATTGAACTGGGCAAACACTTCGATAACGCGGTTCATTTCTGCTACCATGACCTCATTTCGTTGTCTGGCTTGCGCCAACTCCTCAAAAGAGTGGTTCAGCTCACCATTAATGCCATCCAGTAAATCCTTTGTCTGAGTACTTCCGGTAGCAACACGTTCCAGATGAAGTTGAATTTCTTGAATCTGTTCTTTGGTGTAATTCTCATTACTTAGTAAGGAATTGAAGTTATTCGTACTTATTCCATCTTCTTTAATTAATAAATCTGTTTGTGCTTTAATTTGATTAATTAACTCGAGGATGAATTTGGTTGTATGTGTTGAAGCATTTGTTACAGTAGTTATATTAGTTATATTAGCAGGAAGAGCAGTTGATGGATTGTCTGTCACCACATTCTCTTTCTTTCGTTTTTCTAAGAAATTAAGCATTCAGTTCTTCCCCCTATTCTTCCAATAACAGTACCATGGTCTGGTTGGAATGTTTTCTGTAGTATTGTTCTCCATAGCTTACAAAGCCGGAAGTATTGGCACAAAAGGCAAGCATTTCGCGGTCAAAGTCGTTCCAGAGCTTTGACTGCTGGAAATAGAGACTGCGAAGGATACAATTTACAGAGAATACAAAGGAGGGTTTGAATTCAGCACTCTTTAGAGTTTCTCTTAAAACTAGAATAGGATCTTCTGCTTTTAATACCTGCAAAAAAGTATTTTCCATTAATTCGCAATAAAAGGTAATGGATTTATCACTGTTGACCTTCATTGGGGAGGCAATAAAGATATCTGATTCATAGGATTTACCCAGAGGATTATTCATAAAATGATTAGGAAGGTCATATTCCTCAACACCGATAACTCGGGCGTATTCTTCACTGGCTGGACGCTGGTTAAAGCTGTAAACAGTTCGATTAAGTACATCTGCGGAAGTTACTAAAAGTTCTTTGCCTGTTGTAGTAAATATATTTTCTTTTACGATACTTGTTTTTTTGTTGCTATTAAAGAAGATGGCAACATTGGATACACGTTTCTTGCCAATATATATGTAAGTTTCTTTAAATCTTAAATTATCTCCGGCACTGCCACCCAGAATTTTGAAATCAGGGGCCATAAAATAGAAGGTGGACAATACGGTTTCTTCTGTTCCGCTTAGACCGTCACAAAGCAGGAACATAAAAGCATTCTTATTATTCTTGACTTTGCTATAGGCTGATTTTAATTCATTTATGCCTTTAATTGGAGGATATGGAATTTCTACAATCTCTGCTTCCGCTTTGTGATAACTAAAGCCGGTGATAACCCCGTCCTGATAACCTTTACAGGTGTATTCCCCCGAGGTCGAACATAATATGGTATCGTTTGGAAGCTGTGAGGAGAGTTCCTGTACAAGGTCTGCGGAGGTAAATAAAATAGTTCCTTCCTCAGCTGCTTGTACGGATGCTTGTAAGTAATCTGTGGTTTCCTTCACTGTTTTGAAAAGCAGTTGTCTCATAAGTAGCCCCTTTCGCCTTAGTAAAATAGTAGTGTTGTTCTGCTTTATTTCATTTATTTTAACTGCTTAAGTAAGGTTTGTCTATTGTAATAAGAAAGAAAGCTGTAATTTTAATGAAATTCTTAACTGACTTTACATACTTTTCCAGGATAGACAGTAGAACTATGAATTTACTTGTTTTGAACGTTTAAAATTCCACCTGAAATAAAATAACATATAGTACGAATTAAGAAATCTTTATCCAGGGGGGATTCCCGAACAATCCAGTCAATACAAGCATCAACAAGTGCACCGGCAATGCAGGAATATAAAAGAAGTGATGCATTAGGATCGGGTAAAAAATGACCGCTGTCAATCAGGCCTTGTTTAATTAACCGCTTGAATTTGACTGCAATTTTAGCAGAATCACGGTTCCTTGCAAGTGCACGAATTTCTTTGCTGTGTGACGCAAAGGTATTCACACACATTTCAATTTGGGGATAGGGGTCCTTAATAATTTCTTCCAGGGCTTTTTGCTGCAGGGTCTTTCGACAGGCAGCAATAATATCATTTTCAAGGTGCTCCTCCAGGTCTGGAATATCTTTAAAATGTGAATAAAAGGTTCCGCGGCTGACATTAGCTTCTTCTAAAATATCATTTACTGTAATTTTAGTTTGTTCTTTTCTAAAAAGTAGAGCAAAGTAAGCTTGCTTAATTAATTGTTTTGATCTTGTTACGTCTCTTCTTTCTGTCATAGGAATAACCATGCCTTTCTAAGTAACTGCAATTCTTGGCTGCAAACATGATAATAAAAATTCACTATAAAAAACTTGTTTTCCCGCTCAAAAATATCTAAACTAACAAAAATTATATAAACCTAAACATTTATATAGACATTTGTATAACTTTGAACTTTTTTAAATTTATTATACATTGTATATAACTTTAAGTAAAAGTATAATTCGTTTGCAGGAAAATTCAAGCTGCAGAAAGGAGATATTTATGCTTAAAGAAGAATGGAAAAGCTTATGGAACAATAAATTAATGTTCATCATTATTGTTTCCATAGCGATGATACCTGCACTTTACAATGTATTGTTCTTATCCTCAATGTGGGACCCCTATGGAAAGGTTAGTAATCTGCCTGTTGCAGTTATAAACCTGGATGAACCAGTAGAATATGAAGGAAACACTCTTTCCATTGGTAATGATCTAGTGGAAAATTTAAAAGAAAATGATGCTCTTGACTTTATCTTTGTTAACGCTGACGAAGTACAAAAGGCGGATGAAGGGTTAAAAGATGGAATCTATTATATGGTTATAACAATTCCAAAGGATTTTTCATTAAATGCAACAACGTTAATGAACGGTGAACCGAAGAAAATGATGCTGGATTATGCAACAAATCCCGGAAGTAATTATATCGCTTCAAAAATGTCGGAATCAGCACTGTCAAAAATACAGACTTCAGTTCAGAAGTCAGTTACTGAAACTTACGCCGAAACACTGTTTGGTCAGATAGAAGAGATTGGTGGTAAAATGCAGAAGGCTGCAGATGGAGCACAGGAACTAGTTGACGGCAGTGAGGAATTAGTGACTGGTACCTCTAAAATAAGTGATGGCACAAAGGATTTATATGAAGGTGCCACAGCCCTGAATGACGGAGCGATAAAGCTTGCCGATGGTGTTAATGCAGCAACTGCGGGAGCTTCTAATCTGGAAAAGGGTATTACTTCACTGGCAAACGGTGCAGTCAGTCTTTCTGATGGTACCGGGAATGCTTTGAAGGGTTCCTCACAAATTCTTGCGGGGTTTGAAGGAGAGAAAGGCCTTGTAGCAGGTTCAAAAGCCTTGACGAACGGTGCAAAGAACTTAAATGATGCAATTGGCAAAATTGATTTCTCACTTACCGAAGAACAAAAGGGAGCAATTCAAACTGCGGCTTCAGAAAATACATCGGTAACGAAGGGAGCCAATCAGTTATCTTCTGGTATTGCGAGTGGAGTATCTGCAAACATTAAGAATACTCTGACAAATACTAATACCATAAGTGCAGTTACCAGCAATGTATTATCAAACCCGGAGATTAACCAATTAATATTAGCTTTAGAAACCTATTGCGGATATTCCAAAGAGCAAGCGAAGACAGTGGTAAATCAAATTGTATCCGGTTCCTTGAACGGAGTGGCTTCCTATATTACAGCGGATGGAATTGATAAATCTATCTCTGACTCTGTTGCTGGAGCAGTACAGCAAGTTGCAGCCGGAGCCGCGGTATCCGGAGCCGAGGCTGTAACTTCTGCAATGAATCGTCAGTTAGCAGACGAGAGTACGGATTTAGGACTATTAAAGTCTTCAGTAACTTCATTATCGGCAGGAGCTTCTGCATTATCTTCAGGGATTGATCAGTTATACCAGGGGAATCAGACTTTAAATTCAGGTCTTGAAGCTTTGGATTCTGGAGCAGTTGATTTATCAAGTGGTGCATTAAAGGTAAGCAAAGGCATGAATTCACTATATGCTGGAATGGATCAGTTAAACAGCGGTGCAATAGAATTAGAGGATGGTACCTCTGCACTTTCAACAGGTGCTAAGGCGCTGCTTGACGGAGATACTTCCTTAACGGACGGTATCAGCAGCTTTGCAGCTGGAACAAAAGAATTATACTCTGGTTTACAGGAGGGGGCAGATAAGATAACGGATATAAAAGCAGATGACAATACCTATAATATGATGGCTGATCCTGTGGAGAGCCAGGAAACACAAGTTACACAGGTACCGAATAACGGAAGTGCCATGGCAGCCTATATGTTGTGTGCAGGTTTATGGGTAGGTTGTATTGCATTTACGCTAATGTATCCGTTGATGAAGTATCCAGGAGAACTTAAAGACGGTTTTCGTTGGTGGGCAAGCAAAGCATCAGTCCTTGGTGCAGTAGCCATGATTCAAGCACTTTTAATGGTATTCCTGCTTCGTCTTTTCTGTGGGTTTGATCCGGTACAAATGGGAAATACTATTGTATTATCCTGTATCGTGTCCTGTACCTTTATGAGCATTCTATACTTTGCCAATGCAATGTTAGGGAAAATAGGAAGTTATATCATGGTTATATTTATGTTATTGCAGCTTTCAGGAAGTACTGGAACCTATCCAATTGAACTATCAGCAGATTATGTGGCAAGAATTCATAGATTTTTACCTTTTAGTTATGGAGTGGAAGCTTTCCGATCTACAATTTCAGGCGGGAAATCCATCGTACATGATGTGACAGTGTTAATGACAATTTTCCTGGTCTTCACAGGATTAACTATTGCGTTGTTCATACTGCGTACCAGAAATATTAGAAGGAACAGATTGACTATGTATGACAGGTTAGTTGAAAAAGGTATGAGTTAAATAGGAAATAAGTAATATAAAAATAAACAGGGCTTTTGCAATATAGCGTAATATGCTATGATGCAAAAGCTTTTGTTCATTTTTATTAAGCATTACCATTTACCAGAAAAAAGCATGGCTATACATGTCGAATAATGTTGATAAATGTAAGAATTCATAGTAATGTTGAGGTATAAATAAAAGCAAATAAATCAGATCTATTAATAATACCCCCAGTATGTAGTGATGTTATGTTAAAAAGCGCATTTATCGTGTGGAAAGGAGAAAGCGGTGTATTTATAATTACACCGTGTGATGAAAAATGAAGAAAAAAAGAATAAGATTTAACAGTATTCAGCTTAAACTTATTTCTGGTATTGTTACGATTTGTTTAATTCCGCTATTAGTCTTAGGGACAGGAACATATTTACAATCAAAGTCAATATTAGAAGAAAAGCTGAAAGTAACCAGCATGCAGACGTTAACTCAGATGAACAATAGTCTGCAGGAGTACTTTTATGGTATGACAGAGCTGGTGGATATTACAGCAGAGAATTATCATGTAATTCATGCCGATGAGGGGGACAATCAGTCCTACATAAATGATCTGTTAAAAAGTGTGAAGGAGAGAAGTGAGGATATTACAAATGCCTATATAGGAATGTCTTCGAAAGAAATGCTGATTTATCCAGCTGCAGAATTACCGGAAGGGTACGACCCAACATCACGTGGTTGGTATCAGCAGGCGGTTGAAAACCCTGAAACCGTTATATTCACACCACCCTATGTGGATGCTGTCACCGGAGATAATGTCATAACCATTGCAAGAGCAGTTGTAAGGGACGAGAAGGTAATAGGAGTTGCAGCAATCGATTGTACCTTAGCAACCATATCTGTTAAAATTTCGTCAGTTACGATTGGTGATTCAGGATACACGTTCTTAGCAGATAAGGACGGAATTGTACTGGCACACCCAGACAGTGAATTAATTAATACAGATATGGCGGCACAGCTATCCTTTTGGAATAAAACAAAAACAGAAGAAAACGGATTTGTAGAATACCAATACGGTGGTACAGATAAGTTTGGAGTATTTAATACCAACAGTATCACAGGGTGGAAGCTGGTGGCTTCCTTAGAGGATTCTGAATTAACGGATGATACGCAGCAAATTATGTACGTCAGCATTATGGTAACCTTAATCATGATTTTGGTTTCTTTGACTCTGTCATTTTTACTAAGCACCGGAATTACAAAGAATATAAAACGATTAAAAGAGGTTTTTGCCAAGGCTTCCAACGGAGATCTTACAGTGGAAATAGTAGCTTCCACCAAGGATGAATTTAACGATTTAGCAAACTCCTTTAATCTAATGATTAAAAATGTGTCAAAATTGATGAAGAAGGTTGTGGATTCTTCAGAAACGGTACTGACGACCTCGACGAATCTGGCAAGTATGTCTTCCGAGGCTACGAGATCTATTGCAGAGGTGGCAAAAGCAATCGAAGAGGTATCCAGAGGTTCCGTAGATCAGGCACAGGATGCTCAGCATGTGGCAGATGGTATTGAAGATTTATCTAAGATAATTGAAGATATCAGCCGTAAATCAAATGATATGAATGAAATTTCGAATAATACTCAGGTTCTAAGCGGTAAAGGCTTAGATATGGTAGAAACTCTGATTGAAAAATCCGGCAGAACAAAGATATCAACCGATGAGGTGGGTGTCATTGTCAAAGATATGTACGAAAGTACAAAACTAATCAGTACAATTACGGAAGCAATTGACAATATCACTGCGCAGACTAATTTATTATCCCTAAATGCCAGTATTGAAGCGGCTCGTGCGGGAGAAGCGGGGAAAGGCTTTGCGGTTGTAGCGGGTGAAATAAGAAAACTCGCTGATCAATCCAAGAATTCTACTGAGAAAATTCAAGGTATCATTGAAAGTATACAGAGAAAGTCAGAGGAAGCGGCAGACGCAATTAATTTAACCAAAACTGTTGTAGAGGAACAGGATAGTACAGTGGCACAATCCAAGCAGATCTTTAGTGAAATCCTGAAAACCATTGGGGATATGATTGCACAGGTCAAAGATATTAGAGCTTTAATCGGGGTTGCCAGTGAGAATACTAATCCAGTGGTGGAAGCTGCAGAAAATATTGCTGCTGTGTCAGAAGAAACTGCCTCTGCCTCTGAAGAGGTAACTGCCTCGACAGAAGAAATGACAGCAACGATGGAGGAGTTTTCCAGATATTCAAAAGAGTTAAACAAATTGGCAGATCAGCTAAGAACTGAAGTAGGACAATTTAAAATTTAATATGAAATGCACTCAAATGTAATAGATACAGGCATTTGAGTGCATTTTTAGTTCATGACTGGTGAAATAACATGTTTGAATTTTCTATTTTAACCTCAGTTATAATTCCCTTTCCGCTTTTTCAAGTATTTGTTTCATTGAGCCAAAAAGGGTGATAGATACATAGTTAATTGTTTTTTGCTTATCGCGGTGTTCTTTATTTCTAAGCCAATCAATCAGAAGCGATGCTATGGCTTCTGTATAAAAGTTAGTGAGAAAGGATTTATAATCTTCAGGAACCGCCAAACCTTCTGATAATTGCTCCACGATACTGGATACTACAGAATAAAAATCTTTTTGAAAAAAGCGCTTTAACTCATCTCTGCCAAGAGCATCAAAGGCACAGTTGCAAATAAGCTTATTTTCTTCTACATAATCTAAGACAAAGCGAATTACATTTGGATAGTCATTCACTAAGTCGTATTTTTTAACAATTCCAATCGCCTCTTCCTCAAAAATCCATTTTAGTAAATCGTAGATATCCTGAAAGTGATAGTAAAAGGTCTTCCGGTTAACACCACAGTCCTCAATAATTTCCCGAACAGATATTTTCCCCAGAGGTTTTTGCTCCATGATTCTTTTTAAGGAAGCTGCCAGAGCTTTTTTAGTCATTAAGGTCGTTGTTTCATGCTTCATAATTCCCTCCAATTCATTTATTATACAAATCTCTGGCAAATTTTTCAATATGAGATATGGTATTTGACCATCAATTTATGCTGGTTTGTCCATATTTTATACAGAAAGGGGTGAAGTGTCCGTTTTTATATTTTCCTACACGAATTATACTTTGAGCAGGTTAGAAATAACAAAAGTATAAGACTGAAAGGAATGGGAGTAAGTATGGCATTTGTAGAGTTTAAGGATGTGCGTAAGGTTTATCAAAGCGGAGAGGTTAAAGTGGAGGCAGTTAAAGGAGTTAACTTTACCATTAATCAGGGTGAACTGGTTATAATTGTAGGTGCTTCTGGAGCTGGAAAGACAACAGTGCTAAACATGCTGGGTGGTATGGACACTGTTACTTCAGGAGAAATCTTCTTAGATGGCACGGAAATCAGTAAATATAATTATAATCAATTAGTCAAATATCGTCGTGAGGATATCGGTTTTGTATTTCAGTTTTATAATCTGGTGCAGAACCTGACAACAGTAGAAAATGTTGAATTGGCTTCACAGATATGTAAAAATCCTTTGGATGCCGGACAATGTCTGAAAGATGTGGGACTTGGGGAAAGGCTTTTGAACTTTCCCTCCCAGTTATCAGGAGGAGAACAACAGCGTGTGGCAATTGCCAGAGCATTGGCAAAGAATCCTAAGCTAATGCTCTGTGATGAGCCAACTGGGGCACTGGATTATGTAACAGGAAAGAATATTTTGAAGTTATTACAGGATACATGTCGAAAGAATGGCAAAACCGTAGTTATTATTACGCATAACTCTGCGTTTGAAGCAATTGGAGACAGAGTAATACGTGTGAGCAACGGAACAGTTACAGAGGTAAACGTTAATCCGAATCCAATACTTGCAGAAAGGATTGAGTGGTAATGATGAAGGTAGCATTTAAGAAAAGCGCAAGACGCGCAGTAAAAAGCTCTGCGGTACGTTTTATCTCCATTGCACTCATCTCTTTCCTGGGTGCGGGGATATTTGCCGGACTTGCTGCGGTATCTCCCAATATGAAGAGGGTAGGGGATGATTATTATGATGAGAAGAATGTAATGGATGTTAGAATGTTGTCTACCTATGGCTTTACAGAAGATGATGTTGCTGAAATCAGGGGGACCGAAGGCGTTATAGGTGTTATGGCAAGCTATTCAGTGGATGCAACTGGTAATGTAGATAATAAGGATTATACTTTTCGCATGAATGGGCTGCCACAAGAGAATAACTCCGAGGATAAAGACTACATGAACCAGCTTAAGCTAATAGAAGGAAGATGGCCCGATAATATTAACGAGGCAATTATTATCCGTCCCTCCATTGGACTGAAAAACATTACCTTAAACAGCACTGTTCTTTTAGACAGTGATTCCAACGATAAGCTTTCAGATATGCTTTCCAGTAGTGAATTTACCATTACAGGAATAGCAGAATCGCCTTATTATTTATCCTTTATGCAAGGAAATACCTCTGTAGGCAGCGGTAGCATAGATTATGTTCTTTATGTTCCGAAAGTCAGCTTTCAGGTTGATGGCTATACCGATTTGTATGTGACAATTGAAGGAGCAAAAGAGCAGAATGCCTTTGAAGATGAATATTTTGACGAGGTAGCTTCTACTGTTAACAGGCTTGAGAGTTTGGCTACGGATAGGGAAACTTTGCGTTATAAGGAATTTCAGTTCGAACTGTCGGACGCAAAAGCAGAATATGAAGATAAAGAAAAAGATGTGACGGGTCAGCTGGAGGATGTATTGTCTAAGCTTCAGGAAGGGGAAGAGGCACTTGCAGAAGCTAAGGAAAAATATATGGACGGATTAACAGAATATAATACTCAGAAGACCGAAGCAGATGGGAAACTTTCAGAGGCAAAAGGAAAGCTGGACGATGCAGAAAAGCAAATATCTAGCGGAGAACAAGAACTTGTGGCTAAAACGCAGGAGCTGGAGGCAGCAAGTAACCAACTAAAGGAAGTAAGAACCTCCCTTGACTTAGGTTGGAAAGAATATAACGCTAAAAACCAAGAATATTTGGATAATAAGCAATTCCTGGAGAACAACAAGGATGCTCTTGATAGTGCACAGTACAATACAGCCTTAGCAAAGTTAAAGGATGCAGAGGTGGAATTAACTATTGTAAAAGGACAACTTGACACCGGTGAAAGTGAATATCAGTCAAAGTCCACAGAGTTGACTAATGCGAGGGTGCTGCTGCAAAGTTCGGAAGGTGAACTCCAATCCGCAAAACAATCCTATCAATCCGGTCTTTCCGAATACAAGGAACAAAGTCTTAGTGTTGAACAAAAACTGGCAACTGCAAAATCAGAATTAGATCAGGCAAAAGAAAAGATAGCAGACGGAGAAAAAGAGTTATTAGATAAACAGAAGGAGTATGAGGAGAAGAAAGCGGAGGCTGATGCAAAACTAAAGGAGGCTAGGCTGGAAATTGAGGATGCAGAGAAGAAATTAACCGATATGGGAGACCCGAAGTGGTATGTACTTGACCGAAATATGAACGAAGCCTTTGTTGTATATAAGGATGATACTCTTCGTATGCAAGATCTGGCAACCGTCTTCCCAGTTATATTCTATCTTGTAGCAGCACTGGTCTGCCTGACCACTATGACGAGAATGGTGGATGAAGACAGAACGCTCATTGGTACCTTCAAAGCACTGGGCTATTCCAATGGTAAAATTGCCGGCAGATATCTAAGATATGCTGCAGCCGCAAGTTTAATCGGCAGCATTATGGGAGTGGCAATTGGTTTTTGGCTCCTGCCGACTATTATTTGGAATGCCTACGGTATCGTATTTGCTTTACCAGATATGACACCAGCCTTTTATTATGGAATAGCAGGTATATCTATATTTGCAACAGTCTTCATTATTACTCTTTCCACAGGAATTGCTGCAAAGAAATCTCTTTTAGAAACTCCAGCAGAATTAATGCGGCCAAAAGCTCCCAGCAGTGGGAAACGGGTATTTCTGGAGTATATAAAACCAATATGGAGCCGACTATCTTTTACGAAGAAAGTAACAGTAAGAAATCTGGGTTTAAATAAAAAACGCCTTATTATGACTCTTATTGGTATTGTCGGTTGTACAGCCTTGGTGGTTACAGCCTTTGGCGCAAAAAATGCAGTAAGAACGTTATTAGATAAACAGTTTGACGGTATCTTTCACTATGATGTTTCCATTGGATTTGAGGAGGAGGAACCCTCTGCCGAATTAACGACACTATTGAATGATAAATCTTATTTTGACAAGTCAACAGAGGTACTTCGTAAATCCGCAGAAGCAAGCTTAACCGAAGACGATAAGAAGACAAGTAATATCTATATTGTGGCGGCGAAGGTTGCAAAAGATTTTGCGGATTATGTGACCTTTACTGATCCAAACTCAAAAGAAACCATTGAATTTCTATCCAACAGTGTAATCATAACCGAAAAGCTTTCTATGAATTTAAACGTAGGCGTGGGGGACACCATTCTTGTTAAATATCTGGAGGATAACAAGTATCATTCTATCACCATTACCGACATCACAAGGAATTACGCATTTAATTATGTATATCTGGGAAGTGACGCTTATGAAAGTTCTTTTGGAAATACACCTGCATATAACCAATTTTATGTTATTACGAAGGATTCCCATAGCAATGAAGAAATCACAGACTATATTTCTTCTGTTTCTGGAATAGGAGTTATCTCTTTTATGGATGACCTTATGGGTAATATTAGAACCTCTATTAACAGTGTAAATAATATAATCTGGATTTTAATCATAGCAGCAGGACTTCTTGCCTTTGTAGTACTATATAACTTGACGAACATTAATATTGGAGAACGTCAAAGAGAGCTTGCGACCCTAAAGGTTTTAGGTTTCTACGATAAAGAAACCTACAGTTATATCTTCCGTGAGACCGTAATCCTATCCATTCTTGGGTGCGTCATAGGATTGATATCTGGAATCTTTCTGTACCGGGCGGTAGTTTCAACTGTAGAACCTGACATGATATTTTTAACCCGTGACCTTACCTGGCAAGGCTATTTGGGAACTGCAATATTAACAATGTTTTTCACCTGGTTGGTTAACCAGTGCATGAAACCCCAGATTAAACATATTGATATGTTAGAGTCTCTAAAATCGGTTGATTAGAGATAGGAGAGTTTGAAATAAGGTGGGAATTAATTTATTGGTCAAGTAGTACACCGGTTTTTGATACCTCTTGTACCGTACACCGGGTAGCATCAAAACAGCAGGGCCTTTTCTCACCTTTTTTCATTTTTGAACATGCTACATTAATTCTCTTTTCTCGAGTGGCAGGATTATTGGTGGAACATATCCATCGAAGCCATTCCCAATGTGCTTTTGTGGTTATCGCTTAATTCCAACCAATGACTTCCTTTTCCGTCTGGTTCCAAAGGTGCGATAAAAGGTATTTCATTTATGGTGCCTTGAATCATAACCATTCCGCGTGAAGGCAGTTTTTCACTGTAACTCAAAGGAATTCTTATGACTGTGAGAGAATTTATAGTAGATAAGGCTGATTCAAAATTTATGCTCATAGGGTAAGCTCCTTTCAATCATTAATTTAGTATCAAAGTATAGCTAATTACCTATTCCAAAACTAAGAAATTTTATTAAAACAAAACGTTACACTAATTATGCTTTTATGTGTTTGGACAATCATAGATATTATACTTATTATGTGTATTCTAAGTGATATTAATAGTATATTTCTTTATTAAGTAAATAGGAATCATTCTCATTTTAATTGGTTAGATAAAGCTGGAAAGCCCATTATACAGTATTTTTGTTATAAATTCAGACATTTCTTCGGGAGATTCCTTCATTCCGTTCTTTAACCAGGTCTGTAGAATATTTAAAGCACCTGTTGCCATAAAGCCGGGACCGTAATCCTTCATTATGGTACATGGATTTTTGGCATGCCAAAAATCCTCTATTGTCTGTTGATGGATCCAGAGCATAAGGTCTTTTTGAAATTTTATGTCACCATTATCGCTTAGCAATACTCGAAAAATATCAGCATTATTTTGTATATAGATTAAGATATCTTTAATTCCTTGTGTGGTCTTTGGATCGTTTCTGTCTTGTAAGTGCTTTTCCAGCTTGTTAATATATTTTTTTAATTCGGTAAAGGCATTTAATTCAATATCCTTTAATAATGCGAATTGGTCAACATAATGGGAATAGAAGGTACTTCGGTTGACATCAGCAGTTTCACAAATCATTTTTACGGATATTTTAGAGATGGAATTCTCTCTCATTAATTCTACAAGACTGTTCTTTAAAATAATTTTAGTAAGCTTTACTCTGCGATTTTCTTTTTCTTCAGCCATCCGATCAACCTCATTTCTAAAATTTTTATTAAAGTCCAACAAATGAATATCTTGATGTTGGATTATTCACAAACACTTCCAACATTGTTGGTTGTAATACGTCTTAATGCATATTATAATCCATTGGTGCCACTAATACAACACGGTGTTTAGAAACATGTACAAAACCGGACATTTTTGTACATAGACAGAAGGGGGATATGAAGATGAAACACATCATTAAGTATAGGACAATTATACTTATTGTATGGCTTGTTGCTGCAGTGCTATTAACGGTATTTCAACCGGATACCAACGCTATATTGCAGCAAAGAGGGCAGACACCTATCAGTGATGACAGCCCATCAAGGATTGCAGATGAATTACTAAGTAAAATGGAAACTACAAAAGGTACGAATGATTTAATCGTATTTTACAATGAAAATAAAATTACCGATGAGGAAATGACTCAAATTGAAGCATCGGTAAAAGCCATTAGTGACAGCAGCGAGGAACTCGGTATTGTACAAATGATGGACCCATTTAGCATGCCCCAAGCAAAAAGTAATTTTATATCAGAGGATGGCACAACTCTGATGGTAGCATTTAAGCTGGATAAAGGCGACCAGAGTGTAGATGAAATCAAAGGCAGTCTGGAGAGCAAAATTACAAATCTGAATATAGAATATTATCTGACCGGAGAAGATTTTATTAATAATGATTATTTAAAATCCTCCGTAGCAGGAGTAGAAAAAAGTGCAGCTTTAACAGTCGTGTTCATTCTAGTCATTCTTATAATTATGTTTCGATCTGTTGTAACGCCAATCATATCTTTGTTAACCGTTGGTATTACATACCTTTGTTCCATGGGAATAGCGGCACAGCTTATTGATAAAGCTGATTTTCCTGTAACGACACTGACTCAGGTTTTACTGGTACTAATTCTGTTTGGTATCGGTACGGACTATAACATACTTCTCTTTAATCGATTTAAGGAGGAGCTTGCAAAAGGGTTGGCTATAGATGAAGCAATCCATAAAACCTATAAAACTGCAGGTAAAACAATTGCATTTAGCATACTTACGGTATTTATTGCTTTTTTAAGCTTGATTTTTGCAGAATCAGAGATATACAAATCAGGAATTGTTGTGGTAATCGGAGCTGCGGTATTGTTACTTGAAATCCTTACTTTAACACCATTTGTAATGAAGACCTTAGGTGAAAAGTTATTCTGGCCTTCCAAAAAATCGTCAGGTCATAGTGAAAGTAAAGTATGGAATAAGGCAGCCACCATAGCAACAAAGCGTCCGATACTTTGTTCTCTGGTTATCCTATTACTGGTAATACCGACGATTATCTTTCATGAGCAAAAGTTGAACTTTGATACAGTTGGAGAGCTGGGAGAGTCATTTGATTCCGCCAAAGGGTTCTACATCCTGTCAGATCATTTTGGCAAAGGTCAGGCAATGCCCCTTAATGTTGTGATTGAAAGTGAGAATACGCTGAATAATAATCAGACCTTAACTATCATTGATGAACTCACAGAGAAAATAAAGAACATCGATGGTGTAAATAAAGTGTCTTCAGCAACCCAGCCAGAGGGTAAACAGATTGAAGCCTTCTATGTAGGTAACAATTTAATTACAGTATCCGGGGGCTTAGCACAGACAAAAGATGGTGTCGACCAGATTTATGATGGAATGCAGTTAGCGCAAGGAGAACTTTCATCCGCTGATTTCTCACAGGTAAGTCAAATGGTAGACGGAACAAAGGAGTTGGAAACCGGAGTTTCTGCCTTAGCGGAGGGATTACAACAGATAAAGGACGGGATCAGTGATGGTTCTGTAAGTTCAGAGAATATTAGCAATGGCTTAACTGCAATTGAAAGTAACTTAAAAGTAATGAGTGCAGGTATAAAAGCCTTATCCGATGGTTATGAGCAAATGCAATCTGGTTATGAGCAAATGGGCAGCAGTTATCAGAGTACAGCTAAGGCTTTACTGCAAGTAAAAGATACCTTGCTAATCCTTCAAAATATGGTGACAGCCTTAGGTACAAGCTATACCGGTTCGTCTACAGATATGAACTATATTGGATTGAGTCAAACTCTTGATGCTCTTGTAAGTTCCTTAAGTGTAATTACACCTGAGGGAATGGAACAATTAGACGCGAATTATAATACAGTAACCCAGGGATTTGCCACAGCAAATGATAATCTTGCGCAAATGAGTGGTGGGTTAGCGCAAATGGCAGATGGTCTTGTTAAGCTGGAGAATGGATTAACTCAGGCCTCGGATGGAATAGGAACAGTTGTGACAAACCTCGGTAATGTTGAAGATGGATTATCCCAGATGGCAGAAGGTCAAAAGCAGTTGGCCGATGGGTTAAATGGATTTGGTTCCTTTGGTGATCAATTGAGTCAGGTAAATACCGGCTTAAGCCAGATTTCTGATGGTCTTGATAAAACGAACGAGTTCCTGACAGAGCTAAGTTCTGTGAAGTCTTTCTATCTTCCAGAAGAAGCTCTGACAGCGGAAGATTATCAGATAGCATTGGATACTTATATGTCTGGAGATAGAAAAATTACGAAGTTAATGGTTGTACTTGACTACGATCCATATTCCATGGATGCTGTTAAAGTAGTTGGTCAAGTAAAGGACATTGTCGCAAGTACCTTAAAAGGTACCGTGCTATCGGATGCTGAATATGGGGTTTCCGGTTCCAGTGCAACAACAAAGGATATGAATGAAGTTTTAAGTGGTGATTTAAGCAGGATGATTGTGATAGTTCTAATTGGAATCTTCCTGGTATTACTGGTAGTCATTCGTTCTTTCTGGGCATCCATCTGCATTACAGCATCGTTAATTGGAGCATATTATACTGCCATATTCTTAAGTAATAAGATATTTATCGATCTTATGGGATATACTGGGCTTAATTCGTTTATACCATTCTTTGCTTTTATTATAATTGTAGCACTGGGAGTCGATTACAGCATCTTCTTAATGGTTCGTTATATGGAATATCATGATCGCTCACCAAGAGAAGGAATAATTAAAGCTTGCAAACACATTGGTGGTGTTGTAACAGGTGCAGTAATTATCCTGGGTGGTACCTTTGCAACTTTAATACCATCCGGTTTAATCTTATTAATTGAGCTGGCGGTTACCGTTATAATTGGCTTAGTTGCACTTTGTGTTGTATTACTGCCAGTTTTCCTGCCGGCGATGATTTCCATGCCGGATCGAATGAATCAGTTATTCTCAAAGAATGACAGCCAGGAAGTTGAATAAGAATGTAGTGGTTTATAATAAAATAAAAGTAATGAAAATGAAGTAATGAAAATGATAATGAAACAGAGTTCATAAACACAATTGACCGATATCCTACTATTTGTTATGCCTAAAGAGGTTATTAATCTTTATTCAAAATAAACAAGTAGAGTGTCGGTCTTTTATATTTGCTGCAATTTGTTTTTATGAAAGAATTTGCTGTTCTTATGGTTTTAAAATAACCTTAATGCATTCATCCTCTTTTTTATCAAAGATTTCATAGCCATAACTACCCTTATCCAAAGGGAGCTTGTGTGTAATAATATCAGTTGCATCAAACTTTTTACTTTTTATTAAACCAAGAATTGGATCAACATATGCATGTGCAGGACATTGCCCCATTTTTAGCGTGACATTCCTTGAAAAAAAGTCTCCAAAGGGGAACATATTATATTTAGCGCCATATACGCCTACGATTGAAACCGTACCGCCCTTACGCACGGCTTGGGCGGACATTTCAATGGCAGATTTGGAGCCGCCTTGAAGCTTTAATTTGGTTTCAACTGTTTCCAGTAAAGACATTTTACCGTCCATTCCCACACAGTCAATTACTACATCCGCTCCACCGTGAGTGATTTCTTTAATATACTCCCCGGTATTGTCGTAGTCTTCGAAATTAATAACCTCTACATCATTATATTTTTTTGCATGGTCTAAACGATATTTGACATTATCCACTGCAATAACTTGCTTTGCTCCTGCAAAAGCAGCCCATTTTTGTGACAATAAGCCAACGGGACCGCAGCCAAGCACTACTACGGTATCACCTAATTTAACTCCTCCATTAACTAAGGTACCCCAATAAGAAGTTGGAAGGATATCGGTCAAAAACAATACCTGCTCATCTGTTAATTCTTCGGGTACTACTTTTGGTCCGACATTTCCATACGGTACTCTAAGAAACTCAGCTTGTCCCCCATCATATCCCCCAAAAAGTTCGCTATAACCCAGCATACCACCAGTTTCACCATGGGAATTTGAGTTATCGCATTGACTCCAGAGGTCATGTTCACAATACCAGCAGTGTCCGCAGGCAACGGGGAAGGGAATAATTACGCGATCTCCTTTTTTAAGATGAGCAATATCAGGACCAGTTTCTTCTATGATTCCCATTGCTTCATGACCAAGAATAAAACCCGAAGGCATCTTAGGAATCATTCCATGGATCAAGTGCAGATCAGAACCGCAAATTGCTGTAGATGTAATCTTCAGGATAATATCATCAGATTTTTGAATACTTGGGTCTTGTACATTTTTTAATTCAACATTTCGAACCCCGCCATACGTCAATGCTTTCATAATTTAACCTTCTTCTTATATTATTGAGAAAATATCTCTAAAAAGTATCGTTAGCTAATTGCTGAATAATATTCAAAATTAATATAACAGGAGGAAAAGTTCGAAAATGTCATAGGAATAATGCAGCGAATAATATAAAATAAGTTAAAAATAGGAATATCGTTTTATCACTTTAATTGATATAATAGGTAAGAGAATTGATGGCTATATGGAGGAAAGAAGTAATCCCATTAATCGTAAGATGAATATACCGGAAGGGTGGAATTAACCTGTTATCATTATATTTAAGTATACTAGAGACCGAGCAAGAAAGAGATAAAATGACTGAAATTTATGAGGAGCACAAACATGCTCTTCTTAATTATGCCTTAAAAGTCACCAGCTATAATCAGACCATGGCAGAGGATGCCGTACATAATGCTTTTATTTCCATAATTAAGGAAAAGGAAAAATATTTCAATTTAAGTAGTAGGGATTTTCGCTTTTCATCCGTTATTATAGTAAGGAACAAATGCATTGACCTTATGAGAAAAGAAAAACCGTATTCTAACATTCCCATTGAGGATATGGAAATATATCTGGAATCAGATGCTAAACCAGTTGATGATCAGGTTATTATTTCTTCTGAATACGCAGCAATCCGCAAACATCTGGAAAACATCGACGAAATCAGCAGACAGGTACTTATAATGAAATATGTTTTTGGGATGTCATATAAAGAAATTGGTGAAAAGCTGAATATGACCCCAAAACATGTTGATACTAGAATATTACGCGCAAAAGAAAAGGTAAGAAAACTTATAGAAAAAGAGAACATTAATAAAATTTAAGATTAAAAAGGAGTGAGAACGAATAAATACAAAACAGTTTGATGACTCCATATTTGAGGCAATGTTTCGCCAGGCTATTATTGACGACTATAACGAAGAAATAGATTCTATTCCAACAAACGATAAGCTGATTGGGAAGGTATCCTTCTCGCCTAAGTTTGATGTAAGAATGTATCATTTATTTGCTATAGAGAGGCGAAGAGAATTTATTAAGAAAGCTTTATTATATAGCAAGCAAATTGCGGCATTGTTTATTTTGACAACTGCTGTAGTGTTTAGTTTGCTGCTCCTTAATCCGGAAGTACGAGCGGCCGTTAAATCTACAGTGATTGAATGGCGTGATAAGTTTACCTCAATAATCTTCCAGAGTAAGTCCTCTAATATGAGTGATGAGAAAGATTGGCAACTTGATTATCTACCCCCTGGCTATAAAGAAGATAAGATTGAGAATCTTGGGATGGTAACTAATGTCGAATATGTGAATGACCAAGGTCAGATAATTTATTTTTCCTATAAGCCGGATGGAGTTAATACAAATATATCCATTGATAATGAAAACCACAAAATTGAGAGTACTGTGATAAATGGAAACACAGCATATATTGCTAGTGCGACCAGTGAAGAATATGAAAATGGGGTTATTTGGGGTATGAAGGGGTATACCTTTAGTTTATGGAGTCAATTACCGATGGATGAACTAATAAAAATTGTAGAATCCATAGAATAATATGACGAATTATAAACATTTATAAAATTTTTTAAAATATTTTATAATTTATTGTAGGGAAAACATTTTTTCAAACGTTATTAAGGTGAAGGTTGATAACCTTACGAAACTGAAAGGATGTGTTCCAATGAAATTAAAGAAAATGATGGCGCTTTTGCTAGGAGGAATACTTTTATTATTTCCGGGTATGTCAGTACAGGCGCAAGAACAAACCGAATTATCTCAAGTTATAATCGGTGATGGAATAGTTACTCCACAATGGACTAATGTAAATGATATTACGCTTAATTTATACTTCAGTAGTGGGGTGGCATATTGTTCTGGCACAATAAAAGCATTGAGCGGCACCACCAGCATAACTGCAACCTTTAAATTGGAACGTAAAGTCGGATCTGCATGGGTTGTTGAAAATGCATGGGGACAGAGTTCAAGTAGCAGTACACTATCCTTTTCAGGCACAGATGATGTATCCGCTGGATATACATATCGTTTGAGCGTTACGGCAAATGTTACTAGAAATGGGGTAACAGAAGCAGTTAGCAGTTCAGTGGAAGGTACTTATTAAGCTACTGAATTGCAGCGTATAATAGAGGGAGTAATTTTAATAGTTTTAAAATAGTTATACCATAATGGTTTGCTTTACAAATATCTATGGAGCTACTAGTTGGCTACATGTTTCGTATACTGGGGAAATAATATCGGGAGTGCCTGCAAAGGTCTCCCGATATTATGTTATTATCTTGTTTTTTTAATCATAAAGTCATAAAGTAAAAATATAGGTTATGATGAATATAGTCATTTTGAAATGAGTAGCTATGGAATGAAATTTTAAAGATTAAGAAATAGTTATTCAATGATATATTTAATTATTATGTTTAGAAAAGGAGGTAAGAGCAGTGAAAATTAAATGGTTTCCACGTTCGTGGATTCAATTGAAATCATCATCCGGATATGTTATCTATATTGATCCGTCCTATATGAGCACATACTTTAAGAATTATAATAACAAAATAATCTTTTCAGAAGAAGAGGATGATGTTCTTCCTGAAGAGCTGGAAAAAGGAAACTTGATTTTAATATCACATATTCATAAGGATCATTGTAAGGAAGTTACGATTAAGCGATTAAGTCATAGGAATACAATTGTATTAACTCCAAAGAAGTATAACAAAGAACTCGATAAAAATGCCATGGTTGTAAAATCAGGGGATAAATATCAATTTGAAAATATTCTGATTGAAGTTGTACACGCTTATAATATTAGTGAGGGGAATTCTAAAAAGAAGGTTCATAAAAAAGAGGAATGTGCAGGTTATATAATTAATGTTGACAATAAGAGAGTTTACTTTTCTGGAGATACAGATCTGATTTCCGAGATGAAGGATATAAGTAATATAGATATAGCTATCATTCCAATCGGTGGAATATTTACTATGGATATGGACGAGGCAGAAGAAGCAATGCTTAATATGAAACCTAAAATAGTGATTCCTGTACATCATTTAAAACAAAGCCCATTTGATTATAAGCATCGAATGGAAAAATTAAATATTGATGTAGTTGTGCCGGTGATAGGAGAAGAAATAATATTCAATTAATAAAATGTGAGTGTTTTCAAAGGAAAATACTCACATTTTGTTAGATGTGACAACATTTTACGACCTTGGATATAACGATACATAATACTGAAATTCGGAAATTTATACAAGTAGGATAAATGTACCATAGACTTGTCATAAAGTAGAATAATGTTGAATATTGTAAAGTCGTATACTATAATAGAAAAATATGGCTAATATGGTATACGACTTAAAATACTTAAGCAGGGGGAAAGAAAGTGTTATGAAGAAGTTATTAACAATAGTCTTTACGGTTTTTTCGCTACTATGTTTCAGTTATTCATCAGTATCTGCGGCATCTTATTTTTCAAACAATAAGGCATTGGATAGTTTGTTTTCTAAATTGGAGAAGACATTTGCACAGTATGAGAAAGATGAAGTAATTCGTCCGGAATCTATGGAGCTTATTGATGATCCAAGCGAGAAGGGAGATCCTTGGAAGACAAAGAAAATTACAGCAGCACAGATGAAGACAGCAGCTTCAAAAGAGCTGAACAATATAAGAGTAGCAATTGAAATTATAGAAGAAAGACTGGGTGGCTTATCAGCACAGGAGTATAAATTAATTGAGCAGCATATAACGGATCAATTGTTCTTTGCTAAGGAAAGTACCTATGGATGGGATTTTGATGGAAAAATAGTTAGCTTATATGTATCTTGGGATGAAAGATATGACTTATACAATTTTAAAGGCGTAGCAGGTAATTTTGCCAGAATGGGAGAAGAAAAGGACCAGGTAGATCCAGCTGCACTGAAAGTCAAGGACAAGATTACCAGGTATCTTAATCAATCCATTCAAAAAGGAAATAAGGTCAGCAAGAAAGTACTTGAAAAATTACCGGGTGAAGTTGAGAAACTATTTATAGAATATGACCTGTCTAAAATTGAAGCAGCAAGAGCGTTAGCAGATCTCCATGAAGATATTTATACCCCTGAAGGAGATAGTTATGATGGAACAGAAACAATGGAAGAGCTGATAGAAAGTATTGATGCAGGATTATACTGGGTTAGGGTTGATAGAAATGTGGAAATTCCAATTGAATTCTATAAATATCCTAAGGACAAGCCGACCAGCAGCGAGAAGGAATATATTACCAAAAGCTTAATCGCAGGTGATTTATCCAAGACATTTTCATATGGATTTAAAAATGCAATAACTCTTGATGAGCTAGCTAAATTATATTTTGAAAATGAAGAGTTGGATGATAAGATTGTAATTGAAGATAGCAGTATTAGCTCCGATAGCCCAGACTACATTAAAAGTGCTTTTGTGTATGGTATGATTGATGATCAGAGTAATTTAAACAAGCCTTTGACAAGATTAGAAGCCGCTAAAAAGCTAATGAAAGCCGCAATTAATGAACAAGATGGAATTTGGACTAATATGCCTATTGTCGATTATAATAAGATTTCGTGGGAGGACTATAAGTATGTAGCTACCTGTATTATAGCAGGCATGAAGACAAGAGGAGACAAGTTTGAGCCTTCCAGCAAATACCTGAAAGAAGAAGCAATTGTTGATAGCATTCCAATAGACTTTGAAAGTATAAGAGGCTTCGGTATTCGAATCAGCCTGGATGAGCCTTCCAAGGTTTCTGTTGGGAAAAATACGATTCATATCATGTTTAAAAATAAAAAAGAAATTAAAACTTATATTGAATATTATTTAGACGATACTATACTGGATAACATAAAATTAACGGGTAATTATACTAAAATAGATACTGGTGGGGTATTAATTGAATTGTATACCACTAAAAACGGAATAAAATTTACTTTAAAAAATGATGTGGAGTATCTGAATTTTGAAGAAGGTTTATATGGACCAGATTTGGCATATACTCTTGAACCAAAGGTAGTAAAAAGTACCGATAAGGTTAGCATGAAATTGCAGATTGATAGCCGTTACAAAAAGCTTTACGCAAAACTTGACCCTATTTTGGCTAAAATTATTAAAAAAGGGATGACGGACAAGGAAAAGATTAAAGCAATTCATGATTATGTTGTTAAAAATATCACCTATGATTCAAAATACACAAATGAAGAAACCCTGGAAAACCTGATGATATCTATTGACAAAGGAAGAGGGGTTTGTGGTGATTACTCGCTATTCTTCCTGCAGTTATGCTTAAGAGCTAATATCCCATGCCAATATGAAGCTGAAGTTTTCTATATGCAGCATGCCTGGAACGCTGTATACTTAAATGGAAAGTGGCTGTTTGTTGACACTACCTGGGATGATGCTGATGAAAAGAAAATTAGTTATTCTTATTTCCTGGTTGACAAATACACCTTTATGAAGGATCATTACCCGTTCATGGGTATCCCAGAACCTAAATTTTATACTGATGTTGACAAGTGGAACATCAAATCACAGGAAGAGTTAAGAGGATATTTGCTAGAGAATTTCTTCTGGATGGATGGGTATAAACTGACCTTCCGAATGGCTGATAAAAAGACAAAACCGATTATTACTTATATGAAAGATTACGATGTAAAGGTTATCTTAACCTATGATGCGAAAAAAGATTTGTATACAGTTACGGCAAAAAAGAAATAGTTTGGAAGGCAGAGAGCTAAAAAGTTCTCTGCCTTTTTACATTTGACATTGTTTTAACATATTACTGGAATATTATACCTAAAACAATGCAAATGATTTTTCGTTATTAGTATCATTTGATTGGAGGATACGATGAAGAGGATATTTCAAGGTATTTTATTTTTGGCAGTAATTATTATAATTGTTTCTATATCTGGAAAAACCAGCGTAGCTGCAGCTGAATACAATTTTAAAAAGAACGATCAAACTACTTACAAAGGAGAAGAGATCTTCGTTATTTCAGAAAATATAACTAGAGTAGATTTCAAACCATTTGAGGAACCTAGCTATCCAGAGGTAAAGGAAATAGTGATTATTGAAGGCGTAACTTATCTTGACTGGGATCTACTTTTAAAGGGGGTTTTCCCTAACGTTGAAATTGTAAATATTCCAAAGACTGTGACCAAAATTAATTGCAGTGGGTACGACTTCTATGACAAACTTAAAAATTTAAAAAAAATTAATGTAGCAGCCGACAATACCAGCTATTCCTCTGATTTAGACTGCTTATTTGACAAGGATAAGAAGGTCTTAAT
>JASGEU010000052.1:0-13223 GCA_047606065.1 Mobilitalea sp. | reverse complement strand
TGAAGGGCTGCATCTCCAAATACGCAATAAGATAACCTTGAACTGCACCAAACACGAGTCCTATCATCAATGCCAGAACCAGTGAGGTAAAGAAGTTAAATCCATAATTATTCAGGCATACGATACAAGAGGTGCAAATAAGTGCGGTGGAACCACCCACGGAAATATCGATACTACCTGTTATCATAACAATTGAAAGTCCACAGGCAATTACAATTAGTGCAGCATTTTCATTGAAGAGGTTAAAGAACATTTGAATTTTACTAAAACCTTTATCTCCAAGGAATATAATAGAGAGTGCATAGATAACAATAAACAGTGAAATGGTAATTGTCAGAAGAAAAGCCGTATCGGTCAATGCCGCTCCACGTTTCAGCTTACTTTGTAAAACCCCGGTCTTATCTGTATCTTTCGTTTTATTTGAAAACAACATATTAACTACGCTCCTTTCCATTTCCTGCTGTCAAGTTGGTTAATGTAACTTTTTTATCGAAGAAAGTTCTGACAACCGGCGTTTGAACGGCTACGAGCAGTATTATAATTAAGGCTTTGAAGACCGGAACAGCATTTGTATTAACATTGAGTGTGGTCAGCATTGAGGTAAGGGTTTGTATCGTGTAAGCTCCAATAATGGAACCTGTCATACTAAATTTACCGCCGCCAAGTGAATTACCGCCCAGAGCAACCGCCAAAATAACATCCATTTCAATGCTTGGTACGATTGTGTAAGGATTAACTGTTTGTACCCTGCTTGACTGAACGAAACCAGCGATACCTACACAAAGTCCCAGAATAACATAGGTCATAAATTTGATTCGTGCAGGGTTCAGACCATTCAAACTGGAGGATCGGTCATTAATACCTACTGCCCGAGTATACAGACCAAGGTTCGTCTTTTTCAGCGTAAGGAAGGTTACAGTAATAACAATTAGCGTAATAAGTATTGGTGTCGGAATAGGAAATCCCGGAATAAAATTGCCATAATATCCAAAGGTGGCTGCTGCTTTGGGTTTAAGACCACCCATAGCCATAGACCCTATGGATCGACCTGCTGTAAAAAGGATGAGTGTTGCCACCATTGGCTGAATTCTAAATTTTGAAACAAGAATACCATTAAAAGCTCCACAGACCATACCTGCCAGACAGCCGAGTAATAACGCAACGATAACCGGAGCATGCAATACATCCGGCTGTGTTTCGTTCCCACACAAGACTCTCATAATTACTCCACCGACAATTGCTACAGTCGCACCTACACTGATATCCTGTCCTTTTGAAGCAGCTGTAACAAGAGTCATTCCGATGGCAAGAATGACTAATTCCGTTGCATTATTTAATATATTTATTAAATTTCCAATCAGTACCGGGTAGCCATTACTGTCGCTGCCCATGCTTATCTTTAGGAAGCCTGGATTAATAAATGCATTGATTAGCAACAAAATGGCAAGAAATGCTATTGGAATAAACAATCTATGCCTTGTAAATGTTTTAAGAACCGATGACAAACGGTCAGCATTAAGTTTATTATTAATTCTGGACATTCTGACTTACTCCCCCCGCTATCGTATACATTATTTTATCTTGTGTCATATCATCGCCTTTTAATTCTCCAACAACATACAGATCTCGCATTACAATCAACCTGGAGCAGGTACGAAGCATCTCTTCAATCTCCGAGGAAATGAAGGTAACACTCACACCCTCGGCAGCAAGCTTCAGTACCAGTTTTTGAATCTCCACCTTTGTACCAATATCAATTCCTCGTGTCGGCTCATCAAGAATAAGATATTCCGGATGAGTAAGCAGCCAGCGGGCAAGAATTACCTTTTGCTGATTTCCTCCTGACAACGAGTTGATTGGCGTATCCGCTGAAGCGGTTTTAATTCCAAGCAGCTTGATATACTCCGCAGCAAAGGCATCAGCTTGTGACCTGGTGAATGGCCGAAAGAATCCTCTCATAACTTGCAGTGCAAGAATAATATTCTCGCGGACTGATAAGTCACCAATAATCCCATCTCTCTTACGATCCTCTGAAAGATAACCAATACCCTTTTTCATAGCTTTAATTGGTGATGAAATATTAATATTTTCTCCTTTAATTTTCAAACTCCCCTTCAGAACCTTATCTGCACCGAAGATTGCACGTACACACTCACTTCGCCCAGAACCAAGAAGTCCGGCAAAGCCCGTAACTTCCCCCTTATACGCTTTAAAATTAAACGGCTTTATTCCCGAAGTGCTTGCAAGCTCTTCTGCTTCTATGATTACTTCCTTTGTTTCATCAGCATCCAATTGTTCTTTGTTATGTATGCTGGCTAAATCACCTAATTCCTTGCCCATCATTTTGGCAACCAGTTCTACTCTGGGTAAGTCCATTATCTGATATTCTCCGACAAGTTCACCATTACGCAGAACCGTAATTTTATCACATAGCTCATATACTTGATCAAGAAAATGGGTAACAAATATAATTCCCACTCCTCTTTCTCTTAGCTCACGCATCAGTTTAAACAGCTTTACGACCTCCTGCTCATCAAGGGAAGAGGTTGGCTCGTCAAGAATTAATACCTTACAGTCCATGTCAACAGCACGGGCTATCGCAACCATTTGCTGTACGGCTATGGAACAGTTTGACAATTGTTGTGCCGGCTTCGCCGGTATTCCCAGATTTTTAAGAATAGTTTCCGCTCTGCTGTTACATTTTTTCCAATCTATAAGAACTTCCCTGCTTCTTCCAATAAATAGATTTTCAGCGACCGTCAGGTTTGGGCACAAGGTAATTTCCTGATAAACTGTACTGATCCCCAGGTTCTGTGCTTCCTCAGGGGACTTGATATGAACCGGCTTACTGTTCCCTTTGATGCAGATTTCCCCGGCATCCTTGGCATACACTCCTGTTAACACCTTAATTAAAGTGGACTTTCCAGCACCGTTTTCTCCCATCAGTGCATGAATTTCACCTTCCTTCAAAGTGAAATCCACATTATTCAAAGCCCTTACACCAGGAAAATTCTTATTAATACCTCGCATTGTAAGTACTGTATCTTGCATAATTAAATTCAAACCTCCATTTAGGTACGATATGAATATTTTTCCATTCCTGCGATCAAATCACAGGAACAGCAGTGACTCAAGATAAATGCGCGGTGCTAGTATCTGCGAACAATATCCACATACTCGGCGCCGCGCACTTTTATAGAATTATTAGTAGGAACGTGCATCAACAATAGCTTGTGTGATGGTGTCACAATCAAACATTTCCTCATCAACATAAGCATTCTTTTCCACAGTCTCACCAGCTTCAAGCTGATTAATAAGTTTAACAATACGAGGTCCATGAAGAGGATTACACTCTACATCAAGGTTGAATTCACCTGCAAGAACCTTTTCAAGAGCCCATTTATTTGCATCAAAAGCGATAACCTTTACATCGCCGTCCTTACCATATGTAATACCTGCAGCATCCATGGCATCACAAGCACCACGAGCCATGTTATCGTTTTCAGCGTAGATAACATTGAATTCTGTTCCGCCAGCGATAAGATCTGCAACTGCCTGTTTAGCAAGGGTTTCGTCCCAGCCTTTCATATTTTGGTTGAATACGATTTCCCAACCGTTAGCTGCCGCACCATCTTCAATTGCTTTGGAACGGCCAAGCTGTGCAGAAGATCCCGTATCTCCACCAAGTACCACAATCTTTGTACTGGCAAGTGCCTGTTTCTTTAACCAATCAACTGCCTTATTGCCTTCTGCTTCAAAATCTGAACACACCATCGCGGTATAAAGATCCTCGGAAAGTTCAAGCTTACGGTCAGCCATAATAAATGGTATTTCTGCTTCCTTAGCTGCTTTTGCCACATCCTCCCAGCCTGCGGATTGAAGCCCTAATACAACGAGATAATCCACCTCTTCCTGGATAAGCTGTTGTGCCTGTGAAATCTGTTTTGCATGGTCACCTTCACCAAATACCATCTTAATTTCAAAGCCTGCATCCTCAAAAGCCTCGTTAAAGGATTTTGTATTAGCTGTACGCCAGTCCGATTCGTTCGCATTCGTCTGCACAACACCAACCGTAACTTTTTTGTCTCCTTTACCTGAAGTCTCACTGTCTTTGTCACCACACGCTGCAAGTGAAAGAACCATTGTTAAAACCAGAACTAAAGAAATTAATTTCTTCATAAATATCTCCTCCAATCATATTAACTCAAACCCTTGAGTTTCTTGTAACTAAAGTATAGATAAATAAAACACATAAAAATACGGATATTATTACTTGCTTTGTAGTAATTCTTCCTGTATTTTTATGTGTTCTAAATTGGAGTTAAGATTCTTATGAATTATGTTTGTTTTTTTATTAACCTATATTAATTATCTTCAGCATATATCTTATTTCATACTATAATTATGATAACGTTCCGTGATTTCTGCTTATTTGTCTTTAATAACTGCGTCCGATACGGTCTACCGCGGCATTTTCCGCTTCAAAAACCTTTCCTTCCACGTAGGATATTTTATCCACTGCTTCCCCTTTTTCTAAACGCTCGATTATATCAGCAATCAGCTGTCCCTGTAACGGATTACACTCAATGTCTGCATTGATTAATCCAGCTTCCATCTTATCAAACGCTTCTGAGACCGCATCAAAGGAAATAACTGTGATTTCACCGTTAACCCCACAGGTTAATCCAGCTTCCTGTATTGCCTCGATAGCTCCGAAGGTCATATCATCATTTTGAGAAACCAGAACATCAATATCCTCAAACTCTTGTAAATACTTCATCATTACTTCCTTCCCCTTTGCTTTGGTAAATTCACCGCTGTCATGGGCAAGAATATTCCAGTTTTCATGAAGTTTGGCAATATCTTCAAATCCTTTCGAACGTCCTATTTGAGCTGTTGAATTTAGATTACCCTCAAGGACAACGATATTTATACTTTTCTGTTCGTCCATATGGTTTTCCAGCCATTGTCCTGCCTTCCTGCCTTCTGCATATTTATCCGTACCCACGCATGCGACATATAGATTTTCATCTTCCGTATCAATCATACGGTCCACAATAATAACCGGTATCCCTGCTTCTTTTGCTTCCGTCAGTACCGTATCCCACCCGGTTTCCATGACCGGGGCAATTACAATATAATCTACCTCCTGAAAAATAAAGCTTCTTACATCTTTAATCTGATTTTCCTGACTCTGCCTTCCATTGGCAAAAATCAAAGAAAATCCATTTTCTTTTACAAGTGCCTTCTGAATAGATTTCGTATTAGCAGTGCGCCAGTCTGATTCAGACCCAAGCTGGGAGAACCCAACGATGATCAAATCAGAATCTATAATATCCTCTGTATTTTCAGGCTCCCTGACCTGAAGATTTTTCGACGGTCTAAGACTACAACTGGCAAGTCCGATTAATCCTATAAATAAGATCCATAATATGGTTTTAGTCTTTTTGTCCATATCCTACCTCAATTCGTTCATTCTCCATTGGAGTGTGCTTAAAATCTTTTTTAGTTTTAGACTTACCCTAATCTTGCCGGGATTGTGATCCTAATCACGGTGCCCTCTCCTTTTTTACTTTGTATCTCTAGTCCATAAGAATTTCCATAGTTTAATTTAATCCGTTTATTTACATTCGCAAGGCCAAATCCTGTACTTTGTTCGCTGCCCGGCATTTCAACCTCTGTTCTTAATACCTTTAATTCCTCTTCACTCATTCCTATTCCATTATCAATTACCTGGAAGCGTATGCCCTCGTCCATTATTTCACCGATTACCGTTATTTTTCCTCTTGCCCTTAACATTTTAATGCCATGATATAATGAATTTTCAATGAGTGGCTGCAGCGTCAGTTTTAAAATTTGATACTCATATAATTCTTCCGGGATGTTGATCTCATAATCCAAAATATCTTTGTATCTTGACTGTTGTATCTGCAGATAACTTTTAATATGTATTTCCTCTTCACGAATTGTTATAAAATCCTTTCCTTTACTCACAACAATCCGGAAAAAATCAGAAAGAGACACGACAATATCAATTGCTTCTTTATTTTTGTTTCCTTCAATCAGCCAGATAATGGTATCTAACGTATTATATAAAAAATGCGGGTTAATCTGCGTTTGCAGAAGTTTAGACTCCATATTCCTTAAGTTTTCCTGTTCCAGCCTTATACTGTTCACCTGTTGTTCCAGTTTGGATGCCATGTGGTTAAAGCTGTCCGATAATACGGACAATTCATCATGATTATCGCAGGTTGTCCTCGTTGTAAAATCCCCCTTTGCAACCAGAGCAGTCTTATCACACAATGTTCGGATTGGTTTTGTAATGCTGTCTGTTACAAGAATATTGACTAAAATGGAGGCAATTATGATAGATGATAAAGCAACAATCATTGTTACAATTACATTTGTTACCTGTTCATTAAGACTCTGTCTTATGGTCTCAAAATTCTGGGTTTCATAATAAATATAGTACTGAATCTCCTCTTGAAACAATTCAGTCAAAATATAGATGTCAGATTCCAGCATTTCAATATTTTCTTCATAGTGTCCTGTCTGCTGCAGATTATCACGTATTTCGCTAATTCTATCCTTCAGAGTATCCAAATTAAGCAGAATTCGTTTAATCCAATCCAGACTTTCTCTGCTCGAGGTTATCTCCCGAAGATAAGTAAAATTCTCTTTTGCAGCTTCGATCAGCACATACGGATTTTTCAGATCATTATTTTCATCAATGGATTCAAACGTTTCAGCTTCTACAACGATTTTGTACATACTTTCATCCATTTCCTCTTTAAAATTGAGGTTATAATTATTTGCCGAGGTAATTCTTCGTACAATCGTATCGTATGCCGTGCTATAATTATACAGGGCCACAATCTGATAAACCGAAAGTATAATCATTGGCAGGATAATAACAGCTGCAACCATAAAGAGCTTCAGCCTTAAAGGGTATTTAATTGATTTTTCTTTTGCACTGTTTCTCATTCTCCACCCATACCCTGCAGCCTATATTCCGACGGTGTGCAATTCTGTGTTTTTTTAAATATGTAACTAAAATAATGGGAATCCTGATATCCTACCAAAAAACCAATCTCAGTTATCTTTCTGGAGGAACATCTTAAGTAATCTTTTGCCTTTTCCATTCGCAGATTCGTCAGATATTCAATAAAGGTCATTCCTGTCTCCTGATTGAACAGTGAGCTGAAATAATTGGGGCTGACATTGACTGAAGCTGCAACCTTATCCAGCGTAAGATCACTCATTGCAAATTTATAATGCATATATTCCTTTGCTTGCTGAATAAGGCCGGCGTATCTTTTCTGACTATTCTTATTACGCAAGTCAACTGCTTCCTTTAGTATTGATTTGTAAAATTCAGAGCAATCCTCTAACCCGCAAAGTTGATCTGTAACGTTACTCATACTCCTTAAGCTATTTTCCAGCTTCTCCAATGGATATTGCAAAGTCTTAAGAAATTTCATGATAGCAGAATATCCGTCCATTATAATATACTGCCGAAAAAGAGTTGAGCTCATGGCTGTTGAACCAAATCCATTAAAATAGCTGTCTACAAACTCATCTACATCCTGTAGGGTTCCTCGCTTCAAGAAGTTCTCTAATAGATTTCTGTCATGCTTTTCTAAATTTAACTCACTTATATTAACTCGGTTCCCCAGTTCTTCCTTATTATGCTCATCCTTATAAGATAAGAACTGATTCCTGCCTTCGAAATAACGCAGGGAAAATGCTTTGTTCGCATCAAGATAGGACTTATGTAAATCACGAACTCGAGAAACACAACGGCCAATTCCTCCAAAATAGTGCACCTTGTCATCTTTAAGCTGAATTAATAACTCACACAGCTCCCGAATCAATCCGTTAACTTGTAACTCATCTTCCCCTAGAAGGATAAAAGCCCAACCCTCCATACCACGTTCAAATACTTTTATGTCAGGAAAGCTTCTTAACGCCTGAGTCATCCTTGCTTCGCATTGTACTATTTCATTCGAATATTGGTGCATATCCTCTTGTCCATTGAATTGAAACAGAACCACACAAAAAGTGCCCGCGACCATATTAATTCCGAGCTCTTCTTCCTGTTCAAGAATCTGTGATAGAGACATTTTCCCACTGACTAAAGCGTTAAAAAAATCCTTCCTTCTTTCCCCTTGGTTTTGATAAATTAACTGTTGGTACTCCTCCAGTAATTGTTTCTCTTTCCGTTCTTTTTCAATTGTTGTAGCTGCATTTTTAACTGCAGCTACCAGCTTAGTAGAAGTTACAGGCTTTAAAAGATATTCGTTGACGCCAATATCAATTGCCTGTTGTGCATATCCAAATTCACCATATCCACTGATAATAATGATTTTTAACTGCGGCATTTCTTTTTTTAATAATTTACTTAACTCAAGACCATCCATAAAAGGCATTTTTATATCCGTTATTAGAATATCTGGCTGTTCCCTTACAATCATCGGATAGGCAAGCTCCCCATCACTTTCATCACCGACGATTTTAAATCCCTCTTCTTCCCAATGAACATTGTTCTTAATACCTTCTCGAATTACAATCTCATCTTCCACTAAAAAAACCTTATACATAATTCTCCTCCAAGTTCAGAGATGGAGTGTTTACATCCCTTCTCCCAATATAAACATTATGAAACGACAAAAGAGTTTCATTTTACTAAGATGTTTTGAATTCATATTAAATCAATCATAACATAATATTTGGATATTTTGTAAAGTAATTTCCAGTTACTGATGGGAGATATCTTATACTTAACACTATGATATGAACTATTATCTGCACATAAAATTACTGCAGACAATAACCCTCTGCAGTAATTTAAAGCTGTTTATATGGATGAGGCATGCTCACGTGATTTAATTCGATAGGTGGTCGGTGATAACCCTCTCTTGGCTGTAAATTGTTTTATAAAATAAGTGTCATACTCAAATCCGGTCGAACGTGCAATTTCATCCAGACTCATATCAGTATGAATCAGAAGATCACCTGCGATTTGTAACCGATATAGCATTAAATATCCCATCGCTGTGCATCCAAACTGCTCCTTAAACATTTCATTTAAAGAAACACGGTTTAAATGTGCACTGCGAGTCAACTCCTGTAAGGTTATTTTATTGGAATAGTTTGTGTAGATATACTCCAGGGCTAAATTAACCGGTGATTGCTCCGATTGGCTTTCCAATAGCTCAAGCAGTCCAAGTATCTGTATCAAGTATTTTTTTATTCTGCATGCCCAAAGTGCATCACTTTGAGCATTTGTTTCCATCCCCAAGATAAAAAACCATTCAAATATTTTAGAATAAGCCTGCGAGGAAACAGGATAGACCCCAATACGGTTATCTTCTCTTTTAAAAAGAGAAAGCCCCGTTTGTATTCTTAAGTTACTCGATATATTATCCTGAACATCTGATACACGTACACTATTTAGAAAATCAGTATGAAAACAAAAGGATTGTGCCGAGACATTCCTCTTATCCGATATATTAATTTTGTCGTCCTTTGATAAGCATAAAAATCCCGGTGCTGATAAATTCATCGGGCGTCCATTCAGTATTCCCTTAATGCTCCCATCTGTAATTAGAACGATCGTATAGCGCTCTGCATATGGGAGTGTGTGAAACTCTTCAAAGGCGACGAACTCAATATTGACTATTCTTTTCTTGTAACGATCAAATTGTGGCATCTTAGTCTCCTAACTACAGATTGTATAGTTAAAAACTGCATATATTCCATTGCATCCGACTTATTTAATGCTAGACTGATTGTATAGATTATCAATTATTTTCTTAATAATAACTGCATTAAGAAAGGAGTGCAATATACCTATGGAACAATTTCATATTAAAGTAGATCAGGAGGTTCTTGATGATCTGACCTATCGGCTTAAACATATAAGGTGGTCTAAGGATTTAGAAAATAAAGATTGGGAACGAGGTACGGACCTGACCTATTTGCAATCACTTGTCTCCTATTGGCTTAGTCATTATGATTGGCGTATGCAGGAAGCTAAGTTAAATTGCTTCGCACAGTTTCGTTGTAATATCGATGGAATCGATATACACTTTATTCATGAGCGTGGGAAAGGAGCAAATCCTCTTCCAATCCTTCTCACCCATGGATGGCCCGACAGCTATTTACGCTACCTGAAACTTATTCCACTATTAACTGATCCGGCAAGTTATGGCGGTAACCCAGAGGATTCCTTTGATGTAATAATTCCATCCATACCTGGCTTTGGATTCTCCAGTTATCCTAAAACTGGAGGTATGAATAATAGCTTTGTCGCAGAACTTTGGGCAAAACTTATGACGAAAGAGCTTGGCTATGAAAGGTTTATCGCTGGTGGCGGTGACCTTGGTTCGGGTATTACCAGATATTTAGCAGTGAAGCATCCGGATTTATTATATGGAATTCATCTGACCGACATCGGCATCCTAAGAAATCTTTTGCAGGCACAATCTAGTGACACTCTTTCACAGGAAGAACACCAATATAAAATGAAGGCTCAAGAATGGATGGCAAAGGAAGGAGCCTATATGTCCATTCAATCTACAAAGCCTGATACCCTTGCGTATGGACTCTCGGATTCACCCGTTGGTCTAGCCAGCTGGTTAATTGAGAAATTCCACGGGTGGAGTGATTGTAACGGCAACCTTAATCAACGCTTCCAGATGGATGAGTTAATTACAAATATCATGATTTATTGGGTTACGAATTCAATCAGCTCTGCGAATGCTATTTACTATGAGAATATGCATTCCTTACCACCTCTGGAGTATATTTCTGTGCCCGCCGGACTTGCTCTTTTTGCTGGCGATGTAATGCTGCCTCCTAAGGAAAGCGTTAAAAAATATCTTAATGTAACCTCGTTGACTACAATCCCTTCCGGGGGGCATTTTACTGCCATGGAGGAGCCACAACTTATGGCAGAAGATATTCGAGATTTTAGCAGAGCTTTTCGAGATTTCCAGACTTAAACCCCCGCTAATTGATTGCGAACTTCACCTTCTGAAACCCTAATTATTGGAATAATTTTCAATTTTCCTGTTGATTAAATTGAAGATATGTATTATAATTAGAATAATTCTAAATGGAAGGTGATACTATGACTGCATACGCAGAACAAATTCTTAATATTATTAATTCTTCAAAGGACCACCTTAGCGCTGAACAGATTTATTTAAAATTGAAAGAGACCTCATCAAAGGCCGTATTAGCAACTGTATATAATAATTTAAAGACTCTGCATGAAAATAAACTCATTCGAAAAGTTTCAGTGGAAGGATATCCCGATAGATATGACAAGGTCATAAGGCATGACCATCTAGTCTGCAAGCAATGCGGACGTTTAACTGATATTATGCTTGATGATCTGACGACAAGATTACAAAAAGAAATTGGGGAAGAAATTTTTTCTTACGATTTAAAGGTTAGCCATATTTGTTCTGCTTGCAGAAAAGCATAGCATAGCGAGTAAATAGGCATGACTCCAAGGAGTACATGCTAAAAATAAAAAGGAGGACTTTATATGCGCTCTATAACTAAATTAAACCTTCAGTATGCCCACCGCTTTCTCAACTATGAGGGAGAGGCACAATATCTTCATGGACATACCGGATTACTTACCATTGAGGTCGATGGAGATGTCGATGGTAGAACTGGCTTTGTGTACCCCTGTAACAGTATCAAACGTATTGCCTGGGATTATCTAAAAAACTTTGATCATGCTTTGATTTTACAGAAGGAAGATCCCCTTTTGCCTGAAATCCTAAAAGTTTATGTGGCACAGGGTATTCGTGATGGTGCAGAAACAAACACTATGGTTGGCGAAGCCTTTGATACGGAATTGGCAAAAGCTTATCCTGAATGTCGTCTTGTAGTAGTTGAGAAAGTAGCAACCTGTGAAAATCTCATTGAGGTCTTCTACAGCCTGTTAAAGGACAAATTGAATATTAAGAAAATGACATTCGCTTCAGGCGATAATTGTGCTTCTGCAGAATTTTAAGTAAACTAATCAGCACCGCCCATTTGACGGGCGGTGCTGATTACCATACTGTTTATCTACTTCTAATCCTTCAAATTAAATAGAGTAAACTTTAACTACCGCATCGTTTACAAACACTTTGTTGTTTATTATCTTCCATTAATTTAGTCCATAATAATTTTAATCCTGTACGATTACATGCAGGACAAGTGCCACGCCAGCCGGGTACAGCTTTGGCATGTTTACCTCTTTTTGGTTTTGACATATAATTACCTCTCATCTACATTATGATAAAGATAATTATATTTCTTTTATTAAACTTTGCTGTTCACTTTATGCCCGAATCTGCACAGTATATATCTCACCCATCTACTTCCAGTTATCACCTTTTATTATTCCTTTATTGGCAGCCAGACTTCTGCATGCAGAAGATTCTCCTTCTCATCTATCCAGGACTCTTTTTCAATGATAATCTGATCTCCTATTTTATACCCGGAGGTATACAGCCAATTCGTATAGATATAGGTCCAAACCTTTGGTAAGCCTTCCATATGGTCGCCATCATACGTAAATACTGCCCAGGTAGTTTCAGGCACATCAATCACTGTAAAAGATGTATCAATTTCACAATCCGGCTTTTCCCACCCATACATAAAATGAGTCAACTCTTCCTTATCCTTAAAAAATATGCCATGTAACAGATGAAACGAGTGATTATCATCCACTGGAAAACCTGCTGCGATATTAACAGCTGCATGACTGCCGTTTTCTACAACCATTTCACCATAATTTTTTATGAAATCAAGAGCATATTTGTGTTCCATTGGAACAATAATATCATTTTTACCAAACAATTGATAAGGCTTTGTTTTTTCTATTTTAAAACCAATAATATCATTTCCACGCACTGCAATATTCAGGTGAATTGGCGGATAAATCTTAATCCCCAACCCCTTTTTTCGGATATCTGTCGGTGTAACACCATGGAACAGCTGAAAAGCTCGACTAAAGGAAGAATGAGATTCATAGCGATATTTTATAGCAATATCGATTATTTTTATATTTGATTCCTGAACCTCAAAGCCTGCTAACGTCAGCCTTCTGCATCTGATATATTCTGCAATTGGTATTCCCGTCAAAAAAGAGAATAATCGCTGAAAATGAAATACAGATACCCCCATGGTTTTTGCAATTTCTTCATACTTAATAT
>JASGEU010000051.1:0-39626 GCA_047606065.1 Mobilitalea sp. | reverse complement strand
TTAGACAGAAGCATCGGTCAGTACTTCGCCGTACTTACTAATCTTCGCTCCGTGGGTGTTATGGGTGATGAAAGAACCTATGACTACACTGTGGCTTTAAGAGCGGTAACAACCACCGATTTCATGACAGCAGAGTTTGCTGAACTTCCTTGGGACTTACTTGGAAAGATTTCAAATAGAATTGTAAATGAAGTAAAACATGTAAATAGAATATGCTATGATATCACGGGCAAGCCACCAGCAACGATTGAGTGGGAATAATGAGAAGAAACGCTACAACCCAGTATTTATGAGGATTGTAGCGTTATTTTTTTGTGCGTGATTCTATTTTGATTCTAATTTACCTCGTGACCAAATTATTATAGGAATGGTTTCAGCATCCAAGCTAATAGTAAGCAAATTGCTATGGTAGAAAGTTTGATATGATATTAAAATAGAAAATATTTGGGTAAAGTTAATAAATCTAAAATAGAGAAAATATTAGAAAAAATCAGAAAAAGTTTTGGATAAAAAATTATTAATAGTGTCAGATTTACTGCAATACCTACGAATGTATATAATAACAGATTACATATAGGAGGGGGTTGATATTATGATCACGGATAAAGATTTATTGTTACTCCTACAAAATAATCCTGAGCGAGGACTTGATAAGTTAATCAGCATTTATTCCGGGCTAGTTTATACCATTGTTTACAGCAAACTTGCTAACAGTTCGACGCAGGATATTGAGGAGTGTGTAAGTGATATAATTATCGAATTGTATAAAAATCGCAATTATATTGATTTGCAAAAAGGCTCAATAAAGGCTTACTTATCGGTAATTGCAAAGAGGAGAGCCATTGATAATTTCAGAAAAATAAATCCAACCATTCAAAACATATCAATTGATGATGAAAAACAGAACGATTTAACTGCGAGCAATAATACTGAAGCGGAAATCATAAAAAAAGAGGCGAGAAACATCCTTATACAAGAGATAAATGCATTAGGAAAACCAGATAGTGAGATCTTTATAAGAAAATTTTATTTGGGTCAAAGCACAAAATCAATTGCAAAATCACTACATCTTAGAGAAAACACCGTAGATAAGAGAGTTTCACGTGGCTTGATTAAACTAAGACAATCGTTAGGAGGTGTTCTTTAATGGAAGATAAAGTATTGAATATATTTGATAATCTTGAGATCGAGGAGGCTGAAAGATTATTAAACTGTGATGTTAATGTAGATATTGATAAAAAAGCTAAAGATCGGATTAGGAAATTGGTTTTTAAAGAAGCTGGCTTTAAATCAAAACAACTTTTTATGTCAAGAAGGTTGTTTGCATGTGCTGCTGCCGCTGTCATTCTCATAACATCGTTATCATTTGTTGGGATTGATAATGTTAAAGCTGCTATCGGCCAAGTGTTTAGCTTTATACCCGGCTATGGAATTGCTGAAAACAATGATAGTATCAACTATATTCTTAGTGATACTGTAACCACTGAAAATGAGAACGCTATATTAATACTCAACAATGCAATTGCCACTAAGTACAGCATAACTGTTATGCTCACTCTACAACGAAAAAATTATACTGAAGAACAATTAATAAAAGATAAGCAGGAAGAATGGGATCAGTTACAAAAAAGCGATAAGTTGGTACACCCTAAAATTTTCTTGTATACAAATGACAATGAATACACGGATTATACTGGCGTGACAGCAGGTGGTAGTATAATAGACACTTTCAACTACACCTATACTTTAAAGCCTGATGAGATTAATAAGGATACAACATACAAATTAACTTATAAAGATTTTAATTTAACATTGGAATTTAAACTCAAGGATTACCAAAATTACAGTAATCTTAACCAAATTGGCCCAACAGGTTATAACAATGATATTTCACTAACAGCCGTGCCCACTTTTATTGGAAATAATGTCGAGGTGAATTTATACTCCATAAATAAAAGCCAATATAAAATTATTTCATATAATAAAATTTATTATGGATATAAAGGCGCTGATTTAAAGCTAATAACAAACATCGAAACAAAATCATATTCGTTACCTGATGGTTGGGGTGGTGTTAACTCACAATATGTATTCAAAGTAAATCCCACTGACACAAGCTTTACTTTAAATATCCCATATATTATAGTTCAAAGCAATGAGGATAGAAATATATCGTTACCTATCCCTAATGTTGATCAAATTATTAATGTTAATAAAAAAGTAAAATTCAAAGACAGTACGATGACAATAGTTAGTGTTGAGAGAAACTCTGAAGGCAGTAGCAGTAATGGCAGCCTAAAGATGATGATTAAATATGATAATAAGTCGAGTAATCTAATAATGCGTAGTGCCCAATTTAGCAGAATAACCTTTTGGGGAACGACTCAGAGTGGTGGTTACTCTTCCACTATGGATACAAATGATATTGAATCTATAGTATATTTTGATCTAAATAAAGGTGAAAAAAGCAGATTTAGATTAAAGATTTCAAATCCCGAATATTTCCTGACAGATGATTATAACTTAAAGTTTGATAGAAAATAGATATTTCTCAATAGTTATTGAACAGGTGTGTTGGTAAAGTTCAGTTAACTTTTAATTCACAGCCATAATTACCTATATAACCTCATTTACAAAAGTTGTAAATTTTATCCAAGTATGCTATACTGATTTTATGGAACAATTGAGTTACAGGGTGAGTTGACCTTCATTCTTTGGGAATGGGGGGATGCCTATGAAGAATCGTTTTGATTTAAAGGATGTACTTTCGTTCGGTATATTCCTTTTGGCATTACTTACATTCATATTTACGTTTTGTAAGTAGCCATACATAGAAAAACCACCCTAATACTTTGGACGGTTGAAGGGTGGAGTTTCTACTTTTATAATCGGTCAAACCACCTTGTGGGCGATTGTTCCATATTGAATCAAATATAACATGCGGCGCGTATCTTGTAAAGATATAAGTTAAAATTTTCCTATTTAAAACAAGCTAAATTTAAAATGGATTAGGATCTAAAGTAATAATTCCCCACTCATCCTCCATTATATTCTCCGATAACCTTATGAATGCACTTCCAACATCCCAAGTGCATCAGGTTTTGTTTCTCCTGTTTCCGGATTACGTACAGCGTGGATATTGTACAGATATCCGGTCTTGCCGTATCTCCCTAATTTATTTTCATCATACCTGTCACTGTCCATGCAGATATGGGTTGCTTTCAAAGCAATTACAACATCCCTGCTCCCTTCAAAATGTTCCCGCTCCCACAAGAATTCACATTCAACATTGAGAAAACATTCGGCAATGCGTGGGGCATTGACACTTACCGCTGGTTCGGCTGTCAGACCAGATGCTGTAATTTCATCTGTCTCAAATTGATTATTTTCAACTGTTTTGCCACAGAGGTCATACACATCTCGTGACGGGAAATTCAGCACGCAGCAACCGGTTTCTTTTAATGACTGATACATATGTCCACTTTTGTATACTGATCCGAGAATGCACATAAAATCACCTGATGAGCCCACAAAGGTTGCCCAGGATTGCAGACAGGCATTTTCCTTTCCATTTGATTTATAACCTGTCACTACCAATAAAGGCGATGGGATTGCGGTCACAAAATCCTGCCAGGAAAAGGCTTCTAATTCTCCCGGCCACTGTTCTTTTATTACTTCTGGTTTCGTGGATATTTCTTTTTTCATATTACTATCTCCTCCAATACTTTAAACTTGAATTCACCTCTCCTGCAATACATGTATTTCTCTTTATTACAATTCAACTCCATTATATCTATCCGGTGTTTTCCCATAACTAAGTCGTTTTGCAGCTTCAATAATCTCTTCTTTTCTCTTCTCTGCCTCGACAGTAGGCAAATCCACTACTAGGTCTGGAAAATCCGGCTGTCCATATCTGAATTTACCGTAAGCTGCCCCATGGACTTCACCATCAATTAACAGATAATATAAGGTTTCCACACCATCACGCTTCCACGCCTCTTTTAACAGATGTTCATTGGAACGATACATAACATCATTTTTATGAATTGCAGAAATACTAGGAGCTATATCAAAAGAGTAATCTTGCAACACTTCAGCATCACTCAGTAAAAGATAACCTCCATCTAATTCAGTTAAAATATGTTCCTTGACTAGCTCATTGATTGCCAATTTAATATCTTTACCCGGTAACTTATAAAATGATTTTGCCATTTCAACATCAAACCATACTATTCGATAAGCATAGCGTTGAAGCAAAATTTTCAACGCCTGCTGCCTCGTGTATTTAGATAAATCAGCATCAGGGAACATCTCGGAAAATATATACCAGCCTCTGTCCCATTCCCCGTCGTATTGATCTTCATAGATTAAGAATGCCTCTTGTAATCGATGAAGCACAGGGGTAATTTCTTTGACTAATAATCCGGTAGCTTCTTTCATCTGCTGAATAGTTAATGGTCCTTCGTGCTCAATGAGTTCAAGCAGAACAGCTTGTCTTTCAGAGAACTTGTCCAATGGTTTGCAGAACGCACAGGCAAACAGTTCAAAATCCTCTGGGATTATCCACCCCAGATTACCGCCTGCAAATCTCCCTTTCATAAGCGCGTGGTTTTTCTGTCTCTCACGGTTATACTCCATATCATCAAAATCGGCACGATGGGTTAATGTAGGCGGATCACCAAATCCGTTCCAGTAGACATTATAGCCAGGCTGTAGATCCCGGTATAGCTGATCATACTCTGATTCACTTGCTTTTCGAACTAAATGCTGGCGCTCCATACGAAGAGCGGTAATTTTATTCATTCTTTTTACTCCCCCTTAATCAGCCTATCATTGATAAATTAAATGCCTCCCCGTGCTGATTCTATTATGATGTTATCTCATCATTAACACCTTTTGTAATTTTATTTACATTTTATAGTATGTAACACGACAACAGTATGTCATGTTCAATATTTTCTGGCTATATTTTTTGCAAGCTCTGCAAATTCCTCCCTCATTTCCTGTGGAGCTATAATCTCCGCCTTATCGCCAAAGCCTAGAAGCCAGCTAAACACATACTCCTTGTTCGTATAGTTAAGATCAAGGAAAAGTCCTTTTTCTGTTTCTATATAACAATTCAAACCATAATCCTCTATTAACCTAAAACGAACACTTTTATCAAATAAAATATGTAACCTATACTCATCCGGAAATGTATCAGTAGCATTAGCTTTGTCAGCTGGAATAGGACGCGCTTTATAATTTTCATTAAGCAAATTGAGCTCCCATAATCTATTTAATTTGAAGCGTCGAAAATCCTGCCTGTCACAACACCATCCAAATACATACCAGGAGTTCCAACGAAACTCGATGAAATAAGGCTCAATTTTTCGTTTGGTTTCCCCTTTCTGGTAATAATAATCAAAACTTATTATTTTATGTTCACTAATTGCCTGTTTAATAAGTGCGATTTTCTCTGAAAGGCTGTCTTTGTAATAAGAAGACAAGTCAATAATCACACTGTCAGCCAGTGAAATCATAGCCTTATTCTCCGGTGCCAATTTCATCATGAGATTTTCAAAATTCGAAGTTTTTGATACTGAATCCAGCCCTTTAATTGCTGCCACAAGGTTTTGCAATTCATCCGTGGTAAGTACACTTTTATTAATCTTATAGCCTTCCATGATAGAAATACCGCCGTCTCCACCCTGGGTGGTAACGATAGGAATCCCAGCTTGATTAAGGGCATCAATATCTCGCATAATTGTACGGCGTGACACCTCAAATCGCTTAGCCAGCATTGGAGCAGTTACTTTATCATTTTGCAATAGCACGGTTAAGATACTAATTAAACGATCAATTTTCATAATTCACCTTCTCTGAAGCATTATTCTTTTTGCCAACACTGATCTCCAATATCAAGAATTAGACCATCTAGTCCCTTCTGTAACTGAATCTTCATAATTAGCCCTTCCATTCACTTCCATTCTTTCTGATATCTGTGTGCCTGTTAATTCGATATCTTCTTCCCCATTTGCAACAGCATTTTGATTCATTACTAATGTCTTATTGGAATGTTCTTCCCTATTTCCACAGCCCACCATACTTATGATAGCAAGGACAATGACAGTCCCTCTTATAGCTTTTGTCTTTATCATTTCGCTACTCCTATTCATCTCTTATCAGTTAACTCTGCATATCAAAAGGTAACTACTATATAAGGCAATCTTATCTTATATCTAGGTTTAACAAATAGGCACTAAATATTCCAGGTATTAGAAATAACTCAAATTTTTAGTATTTTATATACTTCATATATACGAGAAAATTAATACCACTTCTTTTGGAGTTGTGCATCTTAACTCTCTTGATCTCAACAAATCCTAGTTTCTCATATAGTTTTACAGCATTTGTATTGGTGTCAGCTACTTCTAACACAAACTCTTTATATTCATTATTCTTGATAATTTCCTCAATTAATGTTGATGCAACCCCTTTTCCTCGATAATCCATATGGGTTGCTACAAACTCGATTGATCCTGTGGTTGGCTCCAGTTCAAAGGGATAAGGATGATTTTCAAGCTCTTTTCTTAATACACTTGCTGCTATGGAACCTGCCACGAAACCAAGATTTTTCCGCAGTACTTTTGCCTGCAAATGAACACAAGGTTTCTTCCCATTGGTACATGCAGTAATACCGACTACCTTTTCATCTAATATTGCCACATAAAATGAATCGAGTTGAAATATATGTTCAAAGGCGTTTATCAACCTTGTTTTATCCTTCGAAAAATATTTTAACCACTGCCAAAATCCCTCAACGAATATCTCACTTATTTGCTTCTTAATATTACCCTCTGTTTCGTTCGCTTTTACTATTTTTATATCCATCGCAATCTCCTTATTAGAATAGGTTATATGGTAAACAGATCAGAACTTGTACAATAATTTTAATCACATACCGGAAAGCCATATAGACTCCACTGATACGTAATTGTAATTGATAATCATAATACAATGAAAGCGGAATGAGGTATTTACAAGCTTGCTTGCAAATGCCGATTGGAGCAACAAGATCATGAATATGCTTTTTGTTCATGATATAATCATACAATTATATTGAATTATCCACAACAATAATTACATTTTCTTCTATTAGATCTTTCTCCTATATTACCATATATAATTTGATCAGAGCGTCACAAGACTACTAAAAACTTAGCTTCGTTAATTTGCATATGAATACCCTTGCCAATTATATTTGCTTATTATACAATGTAAGATACTACACATTTCAAAACGCTATACAACTACTGGACTTATGATTAAAGAGAGGTAAATTTATGAGAACAGAATCTATGTCAGTATCGTTAGTTGTTTCTAATGCCATTAAGGCATCCGCATTTTTGTGTAAAGTATTTGGCTTTAAGCAAAAATACCAGAACGAAGAGTTGTCTTACAACATTAACACCAGTATCAATTTCCCAATTGCATTTTTAAATCAAGGATCTAAGCTTTTAAAAGAAACCAGTCTAAAGGATATCGTTAAGGGCGTTACAATTGAGTTCGTTGTAAATGACCTGGAAATGCAATATGAAAGGATAAAAGGCTTAACGGAAGTATCACAAATAAGTAAGGACAACCAGGGCAGGTCTTATTTTGAAGTCCAATATATGGACATCATCTACAGAATCAAGGAAGCGGATACCAGACTCATTAAAGTTAATCTGGACAAAGATCGGGTTATTATCGAAGCAACTAATCTTATCCTTAATGTAACTAACATTGCTGACTCTTTTGAGTTTTTGACTTCTAATTTTGACTTCAGTGGAACTGACAGCGTAGTTAATATCGATTTATACAATTACAAATCCACTTCAATAACCTTTACCAATTATCCCGATCAAGCTTCTGCTTCAGGCATCATTATTGGTCTTGTAGCAGATGATGTTGAACTGGAAATAAAGAAGCTGAAAGAAAAAACCAGCACAATCTTCAAGGATTTGAACTATGACCCCAAAGGTGAAACCTTCTATGAGATTAAGGATGCGAATGGTATCCTCTATCAACCACTGGAATGGGCGAAACCCAATACTTCAAAATATATTAACAACAGTGTCTCGGGCATGACCAGTGGCAGTTTATCCTATGAAAAACAAGAATTCCAGTCAGATAAAGAATATATTGAAATCAGAGGAGCCAGAGAAAATAATCTAAAAAATATTAATGTCAAAATTCCAAAGCGAAAGATTACTGTGTTTACTGGTGTGTCCGGTTCCGGTAAATCCTCCATAGTCTTTGATACGTTAGCACAGGAGTCCGGACGTCAATTGAATGAAACCTACAGCAGTTTTGTTCGTTTTTATCTTCCAAAGTATAGACAACCTCAAGCAGATGACATCCTTAATATCTCCCCTGCGATTGTAATTGACCAGAAAAGAATGGGAGGAAATGCAAGGTCTACACTTGGAACCATTTCAGACATTAATTCCTTATTAAGATTATTATTTTCAAGATTTGCTACGCCATGTCTGGGTTATGCTAACTTCTATTCGTTTAATGATCCGAACGGAATGTGTCTGGAATGCGAAGGCATTGGTAAGATCAATACCCTTAACCTTGAACTTGCCCTGGATAAAGAGAAGTCATTAAATGAAGGTGCCATCTTACTTCCGGGTTATAATGTCGGCGGATGGCAGTGGAAAGTGTATGCGGGAGCCTTCGACCCTGACAAGAAACTAAAAGATTATACCGAGGAAGAGATGGAGTATTTGCTCAATGGTTACACCAAGGGTTCGGGCAGCCTTGTGGATGGTCTTAATCTAACCTATGAAGGCATTGTCTTAAAATTTGTAAGACAAAACTTTAAGACAGATAGAGAAAAATCCAGTGCCACACTAAAGAAAACTGAGAAATTCACAACTTCCTGTGTCTGTCCCAGTTGTAAGGGAACCAGATATAATCCGAAAGTGCTTGAATCTAAAATTGGGGGTTACTCTATTCCTGACTTAACTAAAATGGAAGTAGATGATTTAGTGGAAGTTCTTAAGACGTTCCAAATCCCAGCTGCTGCCCCTATTCTTAAAGATCTGGTGGATAAAGTTCAAAGTCTGATTGATATCGGATTAGATTATGTTAATCTGGATAGAGAAACCTCAACCTTATCTGGCGGAGAATCCCAGCGTGTAAAAATGATTAAACATCTTACCAGTAGTCTAACGGATGTTCTCTATATTTTTGACGAACCCAGTATCGGTTTGCATCCAAGAGATGTACATCGTTTGAATGACTTATTGATAAAGATAAAAGACAAAGGCAATACCGTAATTGTTGTAGAACATGATCCTGATGTGATTAAGATTGCTGATCATATTATTGATATTGGACCACATGCCGGAGAACATGGTGGTAAGATTATGTTCAGTGGTTCCTTATCAGAACTTGCCAATGCTGATACCTTAACCTCACAACATCTATACCGCCATACACCTATTAAAGATACGATCAGAACCTCACAGGAGTATTATACCTCCTCCAGAAGTTCATTGCATAACTTGAAAAATGTTCAGCTTAAGGTTCCAAAAGGTATTTTAACCTTAGTGACTGGTGTTGCTGGTTCCGGTAAATCCACCCTGGTTAATAAGGTTTTTGCACAGGAATTTGATCAGGTAGTATCGATTAACCAAGCTTCCATTACGGCTAACTCTCGTGCTAACCCTGCCACCTACATTGGTATTTCCGATGAAATCCGTAAAATCTTTGCAATCGAGAATCAGGTAAAGGACAGCCTATTTACTGCTAATTCCGAGGGGGGATGTCCCAACTGTAAAGGTTCCGGGACTGTAGAAATTAATCTATCCTTTATGGAGTTAATGGAGGTTGATTGCGAAGTATGCGGCGGCAAAAGATTTAAGGAAGAAGTATTACAATATAAATATAAGGAGAAAAACATCCTTGAAGTAATGAATATGACCGTTGAAGAAGCCTTTGGCTTCTTTGAGAAGAAATCAATTAAACTTCATCTGGAACACCTGAAGGATGTCGGCCTCGGCTATATTACCTTAGGACAACCTCTTAACACCCTGTCCGGCGGCGAGTGCCAGCGTCTTAAGTTGGCCTCAGAACTCACCAACAAAGGAAATATCTATATCCTGGATGAGCCCACCACCGGTCTTCATATGTCGGATATCACCAATCTGCTGACTATCATTGATAAGCTGATTGAAAAAGGTAATACTGTAATTGTAATTGAACACAACCTCGAAGTAATAAAACAAGCTGACTGGATTATTGATATTGGTCCGGAAGGCGGTAAAAAGGGCGGTGAAATTATTTTTGAAGGTCCTTTGAAAGATATCTTAAATTGTGAGAAATCAATTACCGCTAAGTATCTAAAGCATTAATCAAGTACCATAAGCATTCATAATAGTATATAAAATAGTTGAAGGGGCTTTAGTAAACGTGATAGATTTTGACATTTACTAAACCCCTTTCTATCAGTTTAAATTCTATTTACATTTAGTAGATATAATATCTACATATAATTTATCCAATTTATCTTTAAATTGCTAACTCTGTTAGTTCAATATACGATAATATTTCTTAAACCTGCAGGCTAAATGCCGCCTTTTATAAATTGATAGGAGTACCTTATGGCTAATATTCTAGTTATCGATGATGATCCCTATATTCGTGAACTTATTCGAACATTGCTTAAAAATGAAGGATTTACTGTCTTTGAAGCTAAAAACGGTCGCGATGCACTGCAAAAGCTGGATGACAATAAAATCGACTTATGTGTGCTGGATTTGATGATGCCTGAGATGGATGGTTATGAATTCTGTCGTAAAGCCCGTATCTATTATGAGGAGCTGCCAATTATCATGCTTACCGCTAAGGCTGAACTAACACAAAAAGTAAAAGGGTTTGAGCTAGGTGCCGATGATTATTTAACAAAGCCTTTTGAGGGTATTGAGCTGATTATGAGAGTAAAAGCACTTTTGAAACGCTACAAAATAACAGCTGCAGAACGACTTGAAATTGGTACTCTTATTATTGATAAAAGCAGTTATTCCATAACCTGCGATGGTATTAAAAGCGATATTCCTATGAAGGAATTCGAACTGCTCTTTAAGCTGGCAGGTGCTCCAGGGAAAACCTTTGCGAGGGATCAACTCATTGAAGATATCTGGGGATATGACTTTGAAGGGAATGAACGTACCCTTGACGTTCACATAAATCGCTTACGGGAACGCTTTCCAGCTGAACATTATAGATTTAAAATTACTACCTTAAGAGGCCTTGGTTATCGATTGGAGGAATATCATGAATGAGCGTAAACCGTTAAATAAGCTTCAGCAAGCTGGCGGTATTCTAGTTGCTACGGTAGCGTTTGGCGTTTTTTTCTGGCTTTCATTTTTACTGCTAAACTTACTTTATCAATATACAGGAGAACCACCACACGGGTTAACTTATGTTTTTTCCGGAATTCTTGGCTTATATCTTTTTGCTGGTGCAGTTAAGATTATTATTGACATCCATGGTAAAGATCCTCGCAACAATGGATGGCAACAGATGCTCGAAGAGACTCTGGACGCAATGAAGCGCATTGCAGAAGGTGATTTCTCTGTCGTTATGAAAGTTGATAGCCATGATCCCTTGTCAACCCTTGCGGAAAGTGTTAATAAGATGGCTAGTGAATTAGGGACGATGGAAAACCTTAGACAGGATTTTATCGCCAACGTCTCACATGAAATTCAGTCTCCGCTTACTTCTATCTCTGGCTTTGCTGCATTACTACGAAGTGAAACCCTTACATCAGAAGATAAAAAACATTATATTGATATTATTGAAACCGAAAGTAAAAGACTTTCAAAACTTAGTGATGCTTTATTAAAGCTTTCCTCTTTAGATGCTGCTGCGACGCCTCTTTCTCTTTCAGAATTTCGTTTAGATAAACAGATACAGAATACTGTCCTGACTCTGGAGCCGCACTGGTCTGCAAAAAATATTGAAATATCTTTAGATTTAATCCCTACAAAGCTTTACGGTGATGAGAACCTGCTGATCCAGGTTTGGATCAATTTACTTCAAAATGCAATCAAATTTACACCTGATAATGGATTTATTCAGATTTCGTTATCTGAGGATGAGCATACGATTAACTGTTCGTTTACGGATAGTGGGATTGGCCTTTCCGCGGAAGATAAACTCCATATCTTTGAACGCTTCTATAAGGTTGATAAGTCTCGAGACCGTGCTTTGGGCGGCAATGGTCTTGGTTTATCTTTGGTCAAGAAAATTGTTGAGCTTCATCAGGGAAGTATCTACGTCGATAGCATCCCAGGTAATGGCTCCACGTTCAAAATAACCTTTACAAAATAATTTGTTTTGTTTACATTCCGTTTAACTTCCATTTAACCTCTGTTTAATTTGCCGCAGTAAGATATGCAGGTAAATCAAATAGAGGTTAATTTATTGAGGAGGAACATCCATGGATACTATGATACATGTAGATAATTTAGTAAAACAATATGATAAAGCAAAGACCCCATCTGTTAAAGGTATCGACTTTGATGTGAAAAATGGCGAGTTTTTTGCCTTTCTTGGTCCAAATGGTGCAGGTAAAACTACCACCATATCCATACTGACTACGACATTATCAAAAACATCCGGTAAGGTAGCAATTGCCGGATATGATGTTGACAAAGATGCTAAGAAGGTCAGAGAAAAGGTGGGCATTATTTTTCAGCAGCCAAGTCTTGACCCGCAGTTATCAGCGGAAGAAAATCTACGTTTTCACGCTTGTTTATATGGAATGTTCACCTATCGACCTACTTTTAAAATGATGCCAAAGGAGTACCGCGAACGGGTTTTGGAACTGGCAGAAATTGTAGGAATCGGTGAGTCATTATTTAAACCCATCAAAAAACTTTCTGGTGGAATGCAGCGAAAGTTTGAAATAATACGAAGTCTTATTCATACACCAAATATTTTATTTTTAGACGAACCTACACAGGGTTTAGATGCGGTAAGCCGGCGTAGCTTATGGGATTATATTAACTCCGTAAGAAGAAAGTATGGAACAACTGTCTTTTTAACCACTCACTATATTGACGAAGCCGAATATGTGGATCGTGTATGTATCATTAATCAAGGAAACATTGCCTTTACTGGTACACCCGAGGTAATGAAACAGAATTTGCTTCGATCAGAACTAATCCTTGATTCCGATAATCGCGATGAACTTATTGCTGAATTAACAAATATGGGAATGTATCATCAGATCAGTCAAAATATCATTGTTCCTTATCAGGGTAATGCTGCTCAAGAAATAATAGCTGGATTAAATACCAGGCTTACTGTTCTTAAAATGAAAGAGCCTAAACTAGAGGATGCTTATGTAGAATACTTATTGACCACAGGAGGACAAATAGCATGAATGAATTAACAATGAACAAACCATCTTCTAAGATATTAAAAGAATTAAATGTAGTAATCACAATTATGGCTCGTGATATGACTCTGTTTTTTAAATCTCCCGGCATGATTGCAATAAATCTTCTAATGCCTCTGATCATGATGGGCATGCTGGGCGGCAGCCTCTCACAAAACATGGCAGGTGGGCTTGGTTTTGATTACAATCAATATATGTTGGTCGGAATGCTTGTTAATATGCTATTTATGACTACTGCTTCTGGTGTCTCATCTCTTGTGGAAGACCATGTAACTGACTTTACACAGGAGATGATGATATCACCAATTTCGCGCTATTCTATCGTTATTGGTAAAATACTAGGTTCCTCCTTTGCAGCAATTGTAGGTATGTTAGGTACAATTATTGTTGGTGCCTTTATGGGTATCACCCTTACTGTCGGTCAGTATTTACTTATCCTTATGTTGGCCCCACTCATGAGCCTTTCAGCTGGTTCAATCGCTATGCTGGTAATCGGTCTAATTAAAAGTAATAAATTAGCTAATATGGCGATTATGCTTGTGACTATGCCACAGATGTTTCTTTCTGGTGCAATCATCCCCATCAGTCATTCTACTGGTATTTTATATGTACTATCACGCCTCATGCCTATGACCTATTGCCTTGACTTAGTCCGTTCTGTTGTCTATTCCGGCACGCCAGAATACAATAGCGTAGTATTATTTAATCCGCTTGTTAGCTTAATTGTTATCTCAATACTTACTCTTGTATTTCTTATAATTGGTACCTTTTTCTTTGCACGAAGTGAGAAGAACAGATAGTTTATTCCCAATCATTAATCAGAAAAACTAACTGCATAAGTGTTTACTTATTATTTTTATTTACGGTTAATTGCCTTCGTTAACTTAACCAGCTTCATCTGAAAAAGCAAGTAAAAATGAATTTACTCATTCTTACTTGCTTTTTTAAATAACATAATTATATTAAATAATGTAAAAGTCTTATTTCATATATTTAATCTTACTTACCACTAGTCAAAGAAGTAATTGTTAATTCTTTGTAAGTAGATGGCAATACCAATTGTTTGGAGGAGGAGTCCGTAAAACTCTTTAATCGAACATATACCTTCTCTCCAACCGTTGCATTTTTTATTATTACAGGTGCTTTTGAGGTTATAGTAGTCCATTTAGCCGTTTCTATATTCAAAGTGGCTCCTTGTGCTATTTTGGTATACTCATAATTTCTTTTTGTATCACTATCTAAAATCGTAATGGTAGAACCTGTTAGAGTAATATCAGCAGGCAAAGTCGGTTGTAAGGTTACTTCTATTACTTTAACCGCTGAGGCAATCTTCTTATCCTTACCAATGGTACGAAACTCTATCCTCCCAGCGGGAATTACTGTATTAGGGGGAGGAGTAGTTGTACTTAAGAAACTTAGCAGTGTCTTTGTTTTTACCTTTGGGTCTGTTGATGTAAAGGTAGTCCAACCCTCCGTATCATTGACTCTATACTGTATCTCATTCACTTTTAAACCAGTGATAAGTAGTTTACTTGCATCTAATTTTATAGAAGGAGCTGTAGGTCTTTTAGGAACCTTCACAGTTATAACCTTACCCGCACGTTTTCCCTCTAATGGAGCACTTCTAAAATATAAGGTGGTTCCTTTTATCTCATAAGAAGCTAAAGGTAAGGTACCGTTATAAGTCTTCCAGTCTCCATTTGCTCCTTTTTTATATTGAAGGGATGCTTGGTTAACTGTGATGGAACTTACTCCATTAATAACGACATAAGAAGCCTTCAAGTTTCTATCTTCTGCCTGTAATGTCAAGGTAGTAGGATTTAAATCTTTATTACCTTTGAAAATGACGTCAATTGCTTTCGTGGATAGGTAGCCTGAGATATCTATAGTTGCTGTTTTGTCCACAGTATTCGTTGGATCAATTACTTCCCAGGTTTTTTTATCATTCAGACTCATATAATATTTTGCACTTCCCCCGCTTCCAGGTGACAGTGTAACTGTTTCCTCCAGATAATTCACTTTTACACCAACCATTGAGTTAGCGTCTGCCTTTGTCGTATCCGGTCTTGTGAAGCTAAATGTCACGAAAACTAACAAGATTAAAAACAATAAAAGCTTTTTATGACAAAGCACCTTAGAACTAAGATATGTACCCTTAGCTTTCAACAGATTCACAATATCTTCCATTCAATCACAATCCCTTCTCTAACGTAAATCCTAGCCTTAATTTTTCCAGTCTTTATTAATTATAGTCTTTTTGTTAAAGTAAAGCAATTGTTTCTCTCATAATTCATAAGTCCTAGCAATGTGAATAACTGATTGATTTCATTTTTACTTTATTACTTGTTCAATCTCTTTCTTATCTGCATCAGGAAAGTTTTTTGATATCTGCTGAATAATGTGTTTCTTTGCTTCTTCTGCTTTCAGGTGATATGCAGAACGGACATAGCCCTCGCCAAATAAATTCTCACTTAGGGTATATAGTGCTACTGACCAGCCAAATTCAACATCTTTTTTGTTTCTTCTCTTACGAAAACCACTCACGGTAATGTAGGTTTGCATTTGAAGAGCACTGATTGCACCTTCAAATCCTTTCTCTCCTAATTTCCCAAAACCCGCCTGAACCTTTAAATCGTTTGATAAGATCTCATCTTGAAGCTCCAAAACATCCATAATCTTCTTAGCTTTATGACTTGCCAGTCCATCCTCATAACGGCTGTCAAAATCATACCCATCTCTTCGGTAGGAAGCCAGATATGGATACCACTTCTTTGATACAAACCCTGCTTTACTTCCATATAACTTACCATATGCAACGATTCCTTCCGACGCTATTACCTCACGCCAGGACCAGGGGTCTTCCGTTGAATTGTCAGACCACCAGTTATCTTTTGCTGTTATTTCCTCTACCGAAAAGCCTTTCACACTATTCTTAAACAGAGGGAGAAAGCCAATTGAATTAATTAACTGTGTTAATTCCTTACTTGTCTTTATTCGATTTGAGTCATCTTTTTCTAATCCTTCCATGACCCACTTACCATCAATCGTGACCATGACTTTCCTCCTTATTCTATGGTTGTTTTAGAATTCAGCTCGTCTAGTGTCATATGATATGCCGGAAGGAATTCTTTCATAAAGATATCTACTTCTTTCAGATCCATCTTCACTAATATTTCAGAAATTGACTTCTCTGCACTAAGGAATTCGGTATTCCCTGCCTTACGCTCTTCTATACACTTAATTAATGCCGATAGTTTGTCCGCTGCTTTAACCAGCTTCCATAAATATTGTTCCTCTTCCTGTATTAAAAAGATGGATTCATAACTCTTTCTAATATCCATGGGCAGCATCTTTAATAATCTTTCTGCTGCTGCTTCTTCTATTGCTTTAAAGGCATCTTGAATATCTGCATTATAATATTTAATTGGGGTTGGCATATCTCCGGTAATTATCTCGGTTGCATCATGATATAAACCGATCAAAGCCACCTTCTCAACGTTTAAGTCATTACCCAATCTCTCTTTACTAATTACTGCCAGGGCATGGGACAGAATACTTACCTCCAGTGAATGTTCACTGATATTCTCTGAAATCGTATTACGCATTAGCGCCCAGCGTTCAATCAATTTCATTCTTGACATCATGGCAAAAAAACCATACTCCATCTCATATCCCCCGCAAATCTTTAGTTTATCTGCTCCAAATACTTTTTCACATAGTGACCTGTATAGGACTGTTCCTGTGCTGCAATATACTCCGGTGTTCCACATGCAACTACGGTACCACCTTTATCCCCGCCTTCAGGACCAATATCAATTATATGGTCTGCTGTCTTAATTACGTCTAAATTATGCTCGATTACAACTACTGTGTTACCGGTATCAGAGAAGCGTTTTAAAATCTCAATTAATTTATGGACATCAGCAAAATGAAGACCTGTAGTTGGCTCGTCCAAAATGTAAATTGTCTTACCTGTGCTGCGTTTACTTAATTCTGTTGCAAGTTTTATTCTCTGTGCCTCACCACCTGATAGAGAGGTAGAAGGGTGTCCCAAACGAAGATAGGATAGACCTACATCAAACAAGGTCTCGATTTTTCTCTTAATAGAAGGAACATTTTCAAAAAAGCCGACTGCTTCTTCTATGGTCATATCCAAAATATCATGAATACTCTTACCCTTATATTTCACTTCAAGGGTCTCGCGGTTGTACCTCTTTCCTCCACACACCTCACAAGGTACATAAATATCCGGAAGGAAGTTCATTTCAATCTTAAGAATACCGTCACCGCTGCAAGCCTCACAACGTCCGCCTTTTACATTGAAGCTGAAACGTCCTTTTGAATATCCTCTCATCTTGGCATCCTGTGTGGCTGCAAATAGATCTCTGATTTGGTCAAATACACCAGTATAGGTTGCCGGATTAGATCTTGGAGTTCTACCAATTGGAGATTGATCGATGTTAATTACTTTGTCCAACTGCTCAATACCAAGCATCTTTTCATGTTTACCAGGTATCAGCCTTGCTCTATTCAAGTCTCTAGCCAATCTCTTATATAAGATTTCAGTAACCAAAGAACTTTTTCCTGAACCTGATACACCAGTGATGCAAGTCATAATACCTAACGGAATATCAACACTCACATTCTTGAGGTTATTTTCAGCTGCACCAATAATTGATAGATATCCTGTTGCCGTTCTTCTCTCTGTTGGTACTGGAATTCTGATTCTACCACTAAGATATGCTCCTGTAGAGGATTCTTTTATCTTCATGATCTGCTTTGCGGTACCTGCAGCTACAACCTGTCCACCATGCTCTCCTGCACCAGGTCCAATGTCTATGATATAATCCGCAGCAAACATGGTATCTTCATCATGCTCTACAACAATCAGGGTATTGCCAAGTTCCTTAAGATTATTTAAAGTCTTTAATAACTTATCATTGTCTCTTTGATGCAAGCCTATACTAGGTTCATCTAGAATATAGGCTACACCTACAAGACCAGATCCTATCTGTGTTGCTAAACGAATTCTTTGAGATTCACCACCGGATAAGGTACCTGTTGCTCTAGCCAAAGTAAGATAGTCAAGACCCACATCCATTAAGAAGCTTATTCTTGCTCTTATCTCTTTTAAAACCAAATCACCTATTTTAAGCTGCATAGAATTCAGCACTAGATTCTGCATAAAGGCTGCCAGCTCACGAATAGAGTAGTCAGTTACATCGGATATATTTTTATCACCCACTGTTACAGCAAGGGATTCTCTTTTAAGTCTTTTCCCATTACATTCCTTACAGGGAGTTGTTCTCATGAAACTCTCATACTCTTGCTTAACGGATTCTGATCCAGTTTCACGATAACGACGTTCCATATTCTTTATAAGCCCTTCAAAAGCTACATCATAAACGCCGACGCCACGTTGACCTCGATAATGCACCTTTACTGACTTTCCGTCAGTACCATGAATAAAAATATGGCGAGCTTTTTCTGATAGCTTGTTATATGGTGTATTCAAATTAAACTTATATTCTTTTGCAAGTGCCTCAAGAATACATCTGGAATAGCTGCCGCTATCTACTACGGATTGCCAGCCTGGGGCTGCAATTGCACCATCAATTAAACTCTTTGTTGGATCTGGAATTAATAATTCTTCATCAAATTCCATCTTGTTACCAAGACCATGACATTCCGGACACGCACCAAAGGGATTATTAAAGGAGAATACTCTTGGTTCTATTTCATCAATACTGATACCACAATCCGAACATGCGAAGTTCTGGCTAAAGGTCAGCTGCTCCCCATCGATAACATCTACATATAACAGACCTTCCGCAAGTTTAAGTACATTTTCTACTGAATCAGATAATCTCTTTTCAATGCCATCCTTAACCACCAATCGGTCTACGATTATCTCTATATTATGTTTATTATTTTTCTCAAGTTTAATTTCTTCAGAGAGGTCATAAAGATTACCATCTACTCTTACTCTGACATAGCCGCTTCTTTTTGCCTGCTCAAATAATTTAACATGCTCACCTTTTCTGCCTCTAACTACCGGTGCAAGTAATTGTATTTTAGTTCCCTGCGGCAAATTAAGAATTTCATCCACCATCTGATCAACGGTCTGCTTCTTTATTTCCTTCCCACATTCAGGACAATGAGGAATTCCTATCCTTGCATATAGAAGACGGAAATAGTCATAGATTTCTGTAACGGTACCGACCGTTGATCTGGGGTTACGATTCGTTGACTTTTGGTCAATCGATATCGCAGGCGGAAGACCTTCTATACTTTCCACATTTGGCTTCTCCATTTGCCCTAAGAATTGCCTTGCGTACGAAGATAGAGACTCCATATATCTTCTCTGACCTTCTGCATAAATTGTATCAAAAGCCAGGGAAGACTTTCCAGATCCACTTAACCCGGTAAGAACTACAAACTGGTCTCTTGGAATGTCCACACTAATATTCTTTAAATTATTTTCCTTGGCTCCTCTAATCTTAATATAATTCTTTTTCTCTGCCATACTTCCACCTATTCTAATTTGCGTTGTATATGTTTCTAATCATTAATATTCTAGTAGTTGCTTCTTAAGTTCCACCATACGATCCCTTAAGGTTGCTGCCTGCTCAAAGTTAAGTTCTGCTGCTGCCGTATGCATCTGTTTTGTAATTGTCTTAACAAGCTCTTCTAATTCCTGGCGGGTCATTGATTCCAGATCCTTCTGCATATCCTTAAGATTTATATCTGCTTTCTTAGAAATGCTAATCAGATCACGCACCTTCTTCTTAATCGTAGTCGGGGTTATTCCATTAGCCTCATTATATGCCTGCTGTATCTGCCTCCTTCGATTTGTCTCTGAAATCGCTTTATTCATCGAATCCGTCATACGATCCGCATACATGACCACATGTCCTTCTGCATTACGAGCTGCTCGTCCTATGGTCTGAATTAATGACGTTTCTGAACGAAGAAAACCTTCCTTGTCTGCATCCAGGATTGCAACTAATCCAACCTCGGGAATATCAAGTCCTTCTCGAAGAAGGTTAATTCCCACAAGTACATCAAATACATCCATACGCATATCTCGAATAATCTCTGATCGCTCAAGGGTATCAATGTCGGAGTGCAAATACTTAATTCTTATTCCTACTTCCCTTAGATATGTGGTCAAATCCTCTGCCATTCTCTTAGTTAAAGTGGTAACCAATACTTTGCTCTTTTTATTCAATTCCTTATGGATTTCTCCAAGAAGATCATCAATCTGTCCATTTACCGGACGAACATCTACTTCCGGATCAAGTAATCCGGTAGGTCTGATTACCTGTTCCGTTCTTAGCAACTCATGATCTCTCTCATAATCGGAAGGCGTTGCCGAAACAAACATAATCTGACTTATCTTGCTCTCAAACTCTGGAAAGTTAAGCGGACGGTTATCAAGTGCCGAAGGCAGACGAAAACCAAAGTCTACCAGTGTTGTTTTTCTGGATCTGTCACCAGCGTACATACCTCTGATCTGAGGGATGGTGATATGGGACTCATCTACAATAATCAAAAAATCATCTTTAAAATAGTCAATTAACGTGTGAGGGGGAGCTCCTGGTTCTAAGCCTGTTAAATGTCTGGAATAGTTCTCAACTCCGGAGCAAAAACCTGTCTCTCTCAACATCTCTATATCAAAATTAGTACGCTCTGATATTCTCTGAGCCTCTAATAATTTATCTTCACTTTTAAAATATCGTACTCTTTCTATTAGCTCTTCCTCTATGTTCTTCGTTGCCTCCGCAAGCTTATCCGGAGAGACAACATAGTGGGACGCCGGGAAAACTACCATATGCTCCAGGCTACCCTTAACTTCACCTGTGAGGGTATCAATCTCGAGAATTCGTTCTACCTCATCCCCGAAGAATTCTACACGTATCGCCAATTCCGCTGAAGAAGCAGGAAAAATCTCAACCACATCTCCTCTTACACGGAAAGTGCCTCGTTTAAAGTCCATATCGTTGCGATCATATTGTATCTCGATTAATTTTTTTAAAATATCATCCCGGTCTCTTACCATGCCAGGACGCAAGGAAAGCACCATGTTCTGATAATCAATGGGACTACCAAGACCATAAATACAGGATACACTGGCAATAATAATTACATCGCTGCGCTCTGCAAGTGAGGCTGTAGCTGAATGCCTAAGTTTATCAATCTCATCGTTAATGGATGAGTCTTTCTCAATATAAGTATCTGTTGAGGGAACATATGCTTCCGGTTGATAATAATCATAATAGCTGACAAAGTACTCCACCGCATTCTCCGGGAAAAATTCTTTAAATTCCCCATAGAGCTGTGCTGCCAGTGTCTTATTATGTGCAATGATAAGTGTTGGTTTCTGAATCTGCTGGATTACATTCGCCATTGTAAAGGTCTTACCTGAACCTGTTACGCCGAGTAATGTTTGGCACTGATTACCGCTTTGAAACCCTTCAACAAGAGCTTTGATAGCTTCTGGCTGATCGCCTGTTGGTGCAAACTCTGCATTTAATTTAAACTCCATCGATACGTTACCTCCTGTCATTGCATACTATCGTAAGTGTATGTATTATAGCATATGAAATTTGGAAAAGCAATACAATTTTCGAATGTCTGTTCTGTTTTCTTGAGGTGTAATATCCCAGCAGCAGAGTTTTCTTGACATCACCTTCGCCATAGTTTATATTGTTCGCAAGGATTCCCTCCAGAATCAGAATTCACTTATAAACCATAAATTAACAGAAAAGGAGCTCCTCAATGAACGAATTAGTTTCTTTATATCCAGAGGATAAGCAGGAATTCTACCAATTGCTGAATTCCCAGTTAACAGCACTTCTTGAAGATGAAGTCCACCTGATACCCAATCTAAGCAATGCTTCCGCATTACTTGGCAATGCACTTGCTAATATTAACTGGGCTGGTTTTTACTTAATGCATAATAACGAATTATTGCTGGGTCCCTTTCAAGGTAAGCCTGCCTGCGTCCATATAGCAATTGGAAAAGGTGTTTGCGGCACAGCAGTCTCCTTAAATAAAACTCAACTTGTTGAGGATGTTCACGAGTTTCCGGGACATATTGCTTGTGACAGCGCTTCTCGTTCAGAAATAGTTGTTCCACTAAGGCATAAGGAACAAATTGTAGGTGTACTGGACATCGATAGCCCACTGTTGGCTCGCTTTGACTTAGCAGATCAGGAAGGGCTTGAAACCTTTGCGAAAATACTTGTGGAAGCTACGCGGTGGGAATCATAGAATTATCAGCTAAACTGTTCCGTTTCAGCCGCAATCTTTTCCATAACCTCTTCCATACCAAGATCTTCTGCCTCAATAATAAGATGTGCATAGGCTTCATAAAGCGGACAGCGTTCCATGTAGAGATCATGTAAAGTTTGACCTTCTTTAAAAACTACACCACGCTGCTTTATGTTGCCTAACCGCTTTCTGATGGTTTCATAGCTTAACTTAATATATACAACTATTCCAATTTCACGTAAGTGTTCCATTGCTCTGGCTCCATAAATAACACTTCCTCCTGTAGCAATCACGGAATCTTTTACATCTATGTCAGCATTTACTTGTTCTTCTATTGATATCAACCCATCCAGTCCATCTCTTTCAATGATGTCTCTGAGCAAACATTTTTCCTGTTCCTGAATTAATAAATCCGAGTCAATAAACTGATATCCCAATACTTTTGCAAGAATTACTCCAACTGTACTTTTACCTGCTCCCGGCATTCCAATCAATACAATATTCTTCATTTTTAGCTCCATTCCTCGCCAATGGGGCATAAACTCTTTCCCCCTTAATCATAAGCGTAATCATTTTTATAATGAGCAGATTATAGCACTCTTATCAGTAATATCCAACTATTTTCATTTCATTCTTGAAATTATATGTCTATAACCTCCTCCTATATTTTGTACCGCACGTAGCTGCGTATCCTTTATGGAATGCTTTTTATTCATAGGATGTATTTTCTATGAAATAAGAAACGAACTGCATTATTCCTTATGATTTTCTGCTGCAATGGCTTCTCTGGCTCATAAGAATCGGCATCAATCTTTTCCCCGCAATGGAGAATCTGACTGATGCCTATTTTTAATATCTGTTATTTAATTGTTTGTGGTAAGGTTTCAAGAAGTTTAGCGTAATTATAGTATTGATACTCCTGTGATAAAAGTCTTCTCGTGGCTGCAGAATTGCCAAGATATTCTCTTCCATAACCTATTTCCAAAGTAATTGCTGCGAACTTTGAATTTGCTTCTTTAAATTTAATCTTACTTTGATCAAGATCCTTTACCTGAAGCAGAATATATTCCTTAGAGCCGTCTGTAAATGCGTGAAAACCATAAGCAGGTGAAAACTTTGCACCAACTGCAAGAGTAATCGCATAGTCAGTTAAACTCGAACCCTCGCCCAGCATCCCATATAATCCACCTTCATAAACTCTCGTATATTTTCTTCTTGTTATACCCTTATTCAGTATATTCATAACGTCAGTTCGAAGCTGCTGGCTTCTCTTTTCCTGTGTCTTTGTCTGCCAGGTCTTTCCCGCATAAACAATGGAACCCTGTTGATGCATATCGATATATCGATCTGCTTTTTCAACAATGATATAGTGGTAAAGCCATTTCATCATTGCCTTCGTCTCGTTATTAGAACCTGCATACTTGCCAGCGTAATTTGCATATCCCGGTTTCGTAGCAATACTGGATTTGAAAACACTTCCCTTGGCAACCTGCCCCCATTGAAGGCCCGGGAAATTTCTGCCGCCATCCGTGCCGTCTGCATATGCTTTCCAGAGCTCCCCACCTTTTGTAGTCCAATTGGAGGCTTTGTAAATGAGGCCTTCTCTAACGTCAACATTTATAATAGGAACTGCAACATATTTATTATGTTTTAGCAGATCCATCGTCTTTTTGTCAGTCTGTGCTTTTTGGACTAAATCTACTAATTCCTTCACTATAAAGGTTCCACCAGCGAATTCCCTTCCATGTACCTCACCGGTCATCATTATGACATTCTTTTTATAACTGGAATCTACATTAATTTCAATTGCGTATAAATCTCTGCCCAAGGTAGATTTTCCGATTTTATAAAGGTAAACACCTTTATATCTGGAAAGGCTTTTTAATGTGTTCACATAGGTTTTATAATCCATTGTATCTTTTATATTAACGGATATCTTAGTAGGTTTTTTATCATATTCCGTAGCATCCACCCACTGATATTTCATAGCTTTCTTATATTCTTCAAAAGGCATTCCTGCACCATATAGAGAACCGTAGGCTTTTATTCTATTCTGTAATACACTTAGTGTTTCCTTCTTTTGACTAATCCCAGTCACACTCTTGCCTACATAATCATAGGTTGACATGAGCTCCAGTGTCTTTGAACGATAAGGTATCTTCGTGGGAGCCGGGGTTAGCGTTGGTGTTGGTGCCTTCGTTGGTGCTGCACTAGGGGTCACAGGAACTGTAGGTGTTGGTGTTACGTCCTCTGGGATCGGAGTTACTTCTCCTGGTATTGGTGTTACTTGTTCTGGTTCTGGTGTAATCTCACCTGGTGTTGGTGTAATAAGCTCTGGTGTAGGGGATACCTCTTGCTCACCCATACTGCCATCTGTTACACTAGCTCGTACCTCAAAATTCTTACCCGTTAGAATTAAAGTAACTATAATAATTAGCACTAGGATAAGGGATAACTTCTGTCTGCTCATATAGTGTCCTCTCCGTTGATGTTAAGTTGTATCGCACTTTATACGGTAATTAAAGTCGATATCTGTCAGTTGACGGCTATTATAATTAAACCATTAATCTGATTCCCTGTCAAAGTCCAAATATAGTTAATTTAGCCCAGAAAAAAGTGCCAGCAAGCTGGCACTTTTATGTTTATATGTAACTATTCAAAACCAAGCTGAATATTTAATAAATTAGCCATGAAAGCTTGCTTTCTTAGGATAATTTTTAATACAAGTGAAACGACAAACCGTTTCACTTGTCATGTATTCATGTTTGGCGAGAGCCAAATAGCTCGAAAACTTCAGGTTTTCGAGCTTTGTTTTGAATAGTGACGTTTATATTATTCTGATAAAGAACCTACAAATCGATCAAAAGCTTTCTGCCCTGCCTTTGTTCTTTTAAATACTCCGGCATGTTCTAATACTTTAAGAAACACCTTACCAATTTCCTGTTCAATTATATTATGTATCGTGTCTGTATTAATCTCAGAGTAATTAGGTAAAAACTTTTCAGCCCAATCTGCATGCTTTTCAATCAGTTCATGGGACCTTATATCTTTGCCCATAAGAATGTATTCTGTCAGAAGTTCCATTTCCTCTTTTAATCTAACGGGTAATACGGCTAGTCCCATTACTTCGATTAGTCCGATATTCTCCTTCTTAATGTGATGCAGTTCCTGATGAGGATGGTAAATTCCAAAGGGATGTTCTTTACTTGTGCGATTATTTCGAAGAACTAAATCCAGTTCAAAGAAATCCCCTCTTTTTCTTGCAATTGGTGTTATCGTATTATGCAGGTCAGTTGTAACAGCATAAATATCCACTGTTTCATCTGAATAGGAATGCCATTTATTTAAAATTAAGTCTGCCAGTTCTACCAACCGATTATCCTCCTTTGACCTAAGTCGAATTACTGACATAGGCCAGGCAACAATCCCTGCTTCCACATCTTCAAACCCTTTTATCTTAAACTTTCGCAGAATCTCTGCCCTTGCCATTGCAAATTCATACTTCCCGCCTTGAAAATGGTCATGGCTTAAAATAGATCCTCCTACAATCGGCAGGTCTGCGTTTGACCCTACAAAGTAATGCGGGTACTGTATCACAAAATCAAGAAGTTTCCGAAAAGTAGCCTTCTCAATTCTCATAGGAACATGTTCAAAATTAAACACAATACAATGCTCTGGATAATAGACATAGGGGGAATACTGAAAGCCCCACTCCTGCCCATAAATTGTCACCGGAATAATTCGATGATTTTGTCTGGCTGGATGATCTGCTCTTCCGGCATATCCTTCATTCTCATAACATAATTGACACTTTGGATAAGTGCTCTGCTTAGAATTCTTAGCTGCAGCAATTGCCTTAGGATCTTTTTCAGGCTTTGAAAGATTAATTGTAATATCTAAATCCCCATATTCCGTAGCTGTAATCCATTTTAAATCCCTTTTAATGCGATAAGTTCTTATGTAATCCGAATTTTGACTTAATTTATAGAAATAATCTGTTGCTTTCCTCGGGGAATCCAAATATCTCAATTTAAATTCTTTTACTACTTCACTGGGTCTCGGTACCAAAAGCCCTATTATTTTAGTATCAAATAAATCTCGATATGTAATTGTGTTTTCTATTAGAATTCCATATTCATATGCATAATCTGTTAATGCACCTAATATTTTTTCTAAGTCAATTTCAGATTCCGATATTTCGTCCATCTTCTCTGTTTCTTGCTCGTTATAATCATCAAGTTGAAATAATTCCAGTAATCTATTCCGTGTATAAACCAGGTCTTCCTTATTAATTAAGTTGGTAGAATATCCGTATTCTACCAACTTATCTATCCATTTGTATATCATAATCAATCCATGCCTTCCTAAAGCCTGCAAACTTATTTATAACCATTTGGATGAGTTCTGTGCCACTCCCAGGCAGAAGCAATGATTTGCTCCAGATCAGTATATTCTGGTTTCCAGCCCAATATGGTTTGTGCCTTCTCACTGGAAGCAATCAAGGCAGCGGGATCTCCTGCACGTCTTGGGACAATCTCTGTTTTAATAGAGGAATCTGTTACCTTGCATGCAGCATCTATTACTTCTTTCACGGTAAATCCTACTCCATTTCCAAGGTTGAAGATACTGCTTTCATTTCCTTTGCGCAGATACTCTACCGCTAAAATATGCGCCTGGGCTAGATCTGTAACGTGGATATAGTCACGAATACAGGTTCCATCCTTCGTATCATAATCATCTCCAAAGACACTGATAGCTTCTCTCTTCTTATTTGGTACCTGTAAGATGAGTGGTATCAAATGGCTCTCCGGATTGTGTGCCTCTCCAATCCGACCACTTTTATGTGCGCCACAGGCGTTAAAATATCGTAAGGATACAAATCGAAGATTATGTGCCACTCCTGTCCATTTGAACATCTTCTCCATGGCTAATTTCGTTTCACCATAAGTGTTCGTTGGCTCAGTTTTATCTGTTTCCATAATTGGAATCCGTTCCGGCTCTCCATAAGTTGCTGCAGTTGAGGAGAATACAATCTTATCAATATTATGGGCTACCATCGCTTCTAACAGTACTTTGGCACCATTCACATTATTATCATAGTACTTTAGAGGTTTCACCATACTTTCACCTACAAGAGAATTGGCGGCAAAATGGATGACTGCTTCAATCTTTTCTTTCTCAAATACCTGATCTAAAAAACTTCTGTCTCGAATGTCTCCCTGATAAAAACGTGCTTGAGGATGTACAGCTTCTGCAAATCCAGTTTCAAGGTTATCAATAATGACAACGTCCTCACCCTTGTCGATCAATTCATATACGGTATGAGAACCAATATATCCTGCGCCGCCTAATACTAAAATACTCATAACGATCTCCTTCCACATAGCCCTTCTATTTAAACTTTATTATTCTTACTATTATATATAGACTTTTACTGTTCCTTCTTTACATAAGCACTAATTTATTAACTCAATACAAATCCTGTGTTCTAATTAGGCTAGAACTAAAGGTCCATTACCAACTTCTACAACATAGAAAGTCGCTTCATAGCCAATTTTATCACGATATTCTTTTCCTACACTGCTAATAAAACTATCAACTGAAGATGTTTTAACTATACTAACTGCACATCCCCCGAAGCCTGCACCAGTCATTCTCGCCCCAAGAACACCCTCTTGTTTCCATGCTGCTTCCACTATGGTATCTAACTCTACACCGGTAACTTCATAGTCCAGCTGTAAGGAAACATGGGAAGCATTCATTAAAGAACCTAGTAATGCTAGATCCTTATTCTTCAGAGCTTCAACCGCTTTGATGGTTCTTTGATTTTCATAAACCGCATGCTTTGCGCGTTTTACACGGAGATCGTCCTTAATTACAGTCTTATGAGCTTCAAATTGTTCTTCTGTCAAATCTCCAAGTGTCTTTATATCAACCACTGTTTGTAGTTCTGCCAGTGCTGCCTCACATTCGCTGCGTCGCTCATTATACTTTGAATCACCAAGTCCACGTTTTTTATTGGTATTCATAATAACAATTTTTGCATCTCCAAGTTCCAGAGGGGCATATTCATATTTAAGATTAGAAGTATCTAAGAAAATTGCATTATCCTTTTTACCCATAGCAATAGCGAATTGATCCATAATTCCACAGTTAACACCAATGAATTTATTTTCAGCAGACTGAGCAATCAATGCTATATCAACCATATTTATGTTAAGATCAAATAATTTAGTCAAAAGAAATCCTGTTAATACTTCAATTGACGCGGAAGAAGATAATCCTGAGCCATTGGGTATTGTGCCAAAATATAGTATATCCAAGCCTTTATCTATAGCGTACCCCTTATTTTGAAGAGTCTTAATTACACCTTTGGGATAGTTTGCCCAATCATCTTCCTTCTTGTTCGTAAGATCAACAATAGAGGATTCTATAATTCCCAGGTTCTCAAAGTTCATGGAATAGAAGCGTAATTTATCATCGGTTCTCTTTCTGGCAACCGCATAGGTTCCTATGGTTAAAGCACAGGGAAATACATGCCCGCCGTTATAATCTGTATGTTCACCAATTAGATTTACTCTGCCAGGTGCAAAATATGCTTCATATTCTCCTCCTGTACCAAATACTTCTTCAAATTTTAATATTAGCTCTTTCTTCATGTCCTTCTCCTTTATATTTGCGTGTTTATATTAAATTGCATTTATTTTATATAATTTGTTTTATAACAACTTTTTTGTTATTATAAACTATATTTTACCCCTCTTTACCCATTTTGTAAAGAGGAGTTTAATCTCTCTAGCTATGAAATACTATTTTCATCACAATATTCTGAGCATAATCACCGAAGCCTTCTCCAAATAAGTTTAGCCCCCCTTTATGTACTGCATCTTCCTTAATCCCAATGCGTACTGTAATGTACTCTTTTTGCTCTAAATGAAACTGTGACAGCCGGTGCACACCAGATTTTATATCATCCAGATAACAGCCTTCTTCTGTTATTTTCCAGGTTTTCAGCATACCATATTGCGTATTTTTATCCGGCCACCAGGCAGGATTAAGCTTTCCTCTTCTGCCGCCAAAATCACTGGGACAGTTCCAAGTTCCAACTTCTAACTCATCCACCCATAACGTGATATCGGACGGATAATCCGCATTGTATTCATGATCCTCCGAGCACAACTCTGCTGAGATTTCTACTTGAAGTAAGTGTTTCCCTTGTAATTGATTTGTAGGAAAACGATATTCGATGTACCCGTCACCCAGCCATATAAGCTGTGCAAATGCCCTCTCTGGAAGATAATAGCATCTGGGGTCGTCCTCTGACCCAATCGGTCCTTTACTGCTGACAATACCACAGGTAGGAATAATTTTATAATTCACATAACTACCAATTGGCATTTTTATGGTTACTTCATCCTGGAGCTGTTTTTTTGCCGTATTTAACTCAACATATATATGGTCCAGCACGATATGACATACTTTCATGGAACCTCTGATTCCTGGCTGAAGTTTTGTGTTAATCAGTCCAGCCTCTTCCAAGATCTTAACATGTGCCGCTGAGGAAGATGCCGGAATATTAAGAATTTCAGCAATCTCATTTACATTCAAACTTTGTAAACGAAGCTGCTGAAGTATCTCAAGTCTGGTCTCTGAAGAAAGTGCCTTTGCAATATTCGCCAAATGCACTGTATCATCCAGATTCATTTTTATTGTATTAATCATAATTTAACCCCTATGTTTGTTCTCCGAATATGCCTTTCCCCCAATATTATTCGATCAGATCTTACCCATCTCACTTATTATCAGGTTTCGTCTTTCTCATCTCCCAATATTTGAATACCCCGATGCTCCACAGCAGTTGAAAATACAATCTGTGTACTTGTCTTTCCAAAACGCTGCACCTCACCAATGAATGCATCTAACGCCATTGTGCTAGAGAAACATACCTTGATCAACATTGAGTATGTACCTGTCACACAATTACACTCCATTACATTTGGGCATGCCTTAATAAATGGATAAAACTCTGGCTTCTGTGAAGGTGCTACTTCCAGATTAATAAAGGCAGTTATATGATGTCCTAATTTTAACCAATCAATATCCGTATGATATCCCTTAATAATACCCTTCTTTTCCAAGCGTTCAATTCGGGCAGCAACTGCAGGTGAAGATAAATAAACTCTTTCTGCGAGCTGTTTTAAAGGTACACGTGCATTTTCCTGAAGCATAATTAATAGCTGCTTATCAATATGATCCATATCGCTTTTGCTCCTATCCCATCTTTCCAATAAACCCTACAGTTCCTATGTTCTTGTATATTTCTATTACTTCTATTCTAATCGGAAGATGCCTATATTGCAAGGGTTATCTTTCTATATAGCATATAAGAATGGGCAACTGTTCGTGTTTCCACTGCAATCGCCCAATCGTATCCTTACTGTATTATATTACCTAACCTCAAAAATCAGAGATAACTATTTTTTTATGTATTTTTCAAATCCCGAGCTAAATACCAGCTCACCGTCCTTCATAACCCACATTGCCTCTACACCATCCTGGCTTTCGATGAAAGCTTTTGCTTCCTCTAAGGGCATATTGTAAGCAGGCTTTGCATAAAGATCTGCGAGACCGGAATCCTCACAGATAATTGATACTGCTGTATAATAATCCGCCGGCATCAACGTGTCCTTATCAATAATATGGTGATATTCCTTACCATCCACTGTATAATATCTTTCATAATCGCCACTGGATACCAATGATAAATCCGCTATTTTTGTGATTAAAAGATATTGATCTTCACTTTCCAAGTCGGGATTTTGAATACCCACGTTCCATAATTTATCCTTTTCATCGCCGTCTCTCTTGCCAACAGCTCTTACATTTCCACCAACACTTAACAATATACTTTTGCAGCCTTTTTGCTTCATATACTGTGCTACTCGTTCTGTAGCATAGCCTTTAGCAACAGCTCCAACATCCAGACTCATCTCCGGATCTTCTAAGTAAACAGTACCAGCTGCTTCATCTATAATTAATTTGTCAATATCGGTATGCTTTGATTTTTCCTGTAAAAGTTCCATTGGCGGTAATTCGGCATTATCAGGGTCTTCCAGCCCTGCTTCTCTATAATCATGCCATACTTTAAGAACTGCACCAAGAGCTATATTACATTCACCAGAAGTAGTTATATATCCCTCTTTTGCAAACAGCAGCAGGTCAATTATTTCCTGATCAACCTTAACTGGAGCTATACCTGCATTGTCATTAATTGTTTTCACATTATTAATACCATCATAATTATTATAAATATCATACAATTCATGATATCTCTTCAGTTCATCATAAACCATCTGTGCATATTCCGAAAAGGTTTCCTTATCCGGTGCATATCCGATAATTGTTGTTACTGTATCAAAAAGCTCCAAGAACTGTGCCTGATAACGCTTATTTGGTGTACTACATCCAGCCAGCTGAACTACAAACAAAATTATTAAAATACAGATTATAAGTTTCTTGCCCAAAATCCTCACCTCGTACATTTTAAAGAGTACTTCACTTTACCTTCATGTAAATCTTAAAAAAGGAGTGTCACAAGACACAGCCTTCTACCATATCAAATTAAATGAATGATAGGCAGGTATGCTTATAACACTCCTTATTATTTATTTGTTCAAAAACTTATTTAGCTGCGTTTGCAACTGCTTTAGCAACGTTAGCCATGAAAGGTCCGATGTGTACAGTTACAGAAGCTGCTAAATCAGCATCTGCTGCTTTACCTTCGTCGCTTAATGCAATACCAGTAACTTCATCTACAGTTTTGCCAGTTACATAAGCTGCGAATGCGTTAGCCTGCTCATACCACTCTTTGCCAATACCAGAAGCTGCTTTCATACCATATTCTTCTTTTAATTCCTGCTTTGTTTTAACAACAGTTGCTAAATCAGTAGTAACTTTACCTTCTGCAGAGAAGTTTACATTACCCTGTGCAGCGTCAATGATACAGCTTGTGATCTTGCCATCAGCACCAACTGTTACAACAGCATAGTTAGCATAAGCCTGTGCTAAACCATCAGCATCAGCAGTAGCATCTGTGGATTTAGCCATATCGATTGCTGCAGCAAATCCAACCTGATCAGCTGTTGTTGCGCCTAATTCCTGTGCATTGTTAACTGCCTTCTCAACAACTGCAATAAAATCACCAATATGTACTGTAATGGAAGCTGCTAAGTCAGCATCTCCAGCTGTTCCTTCTTCGTTAACTGCGATACCTTTAACTTCATCTACAGTTTTACCGATTACATATGCTGCAAATGCATCTGCCTGCTCAAACCATTCTTTGCCAATACCGGAAGCAGATTTCATACCATAATCTGCACCAAGATCCTGCTTTGTTTTGAAAGTAGTAGCTACATCTGTAGTTAATTTACCTTCTGCAGAAAAGTTTATTTTGTCCATTTCTGCATCGATCTTACAATCTACGATTTTACCGTCTTTGTCAACGAGAACTGCAGCGATTAAAGCATCAACTTCAGCCAAACCGTCAGCATCAGCTGTTGCATCTTTGGACTTAGCGATAGATGGTACAGTTGCAAAACCAGTCTTTGCAGCATCAGCTGTTGTATCTGGTGTTTCTGTTGTAGGTTCTGTTGCTGGATCATCTGTAGGAGCTGTTGTAGGCTCAACTGCTGTTGTAGGAGCTGTTGTAGGCTCTGTCTTATCATCTGATGCTTTACCGCATCCGGTTACCATGGTCATTACCAATGTTAACACGAGTAAAACTGCTAAAAGTTTTTTCATAAAAAATCCTCCATGTATATAATGTGTAGTTTATGTTGAAGCATCTATTTCTAGCTGCCCCTATATCAATCCCATTTATCGGGAATAATATATAAAGTGCTTAAAACCAATCAGAATATTTAAAATTAGCCGTGAAAGCTTGCTTTCTAAGGATAATTTTATACAAGATGAAACGACTAGTCGTTTCACTTGTCATGAGTATTCTAGTTTGGTGAGAGCCAAACAGCAAGGAAACCGTAGGTTTTCGAGCTTGGTTTTAAAATTGTCTTTATCCTAGAATACAAATGCACTAATACCTATTGTAATAACTTGAGCACCCATAATTAAGATAAAGTTTTTAATGGAACACAGGAAGGTCTCTGCCTTCTCCTGCTTTTTAAAGAATACATTAATATTCTTTTGCACCGGAATAATTGTAACTAAAGATAATAAGCAAATTGGATGTAAAATCTGAAGCACCACCATTGCAATCGTAGCTGCATAGGTTAAATAATATAGTCCGGCAAATAACCCAAGTGCCTTTCTTCCTATATAATAGGGTAAGGTGTGTCTCTTCACTGCGATATCTTTTTCAAGGTCACATATATTGTTCGCAAGCATGATATTTGCTGTTACACTGAAGGGAATAATAGCAAACAATACCAATGTAATCAAAGGCCATACCTGCAAGTTTAAAGAGATTGTCTTAAAATTAACATACAACGACAAATAAGTACCTTCCGGTGAATTAAAATAGAAAAGGATAAATGGTATTAACAATCCATAAAACATTCCCGATAATACTTCTCCAAGCGGTTGCCTGGAGATCGGTATCGGACCGTAGGTATAAAACACACCGCACAAGAAACATATTCCTCCAACAAATAAAATTACGATATCAGTTGAATATGCCAGGTACAAGCCTAGCGCGGTGCTCATACCAAATAAAAAATATATGATAATAAGAGCTGTGCTCCTATTAAACTGCAACTTTTGATGATTTGTCTTCGTATCAATATAGTTATTAATGGCCGTTGTTGTTAAATCAAACAGAAACATTGCTATAAAGAATACTAAGGTTAAGTCCCAGCGTATCTCCTGTTTTTGATACAATAGAAACGCTATTGCCATGAGAAATGTAAATGTACTGGTTATCTTTGTTCTGATTTCAACGTAATCCAAAAATCTCTTAATCATAATGTCCTTCTATCTGTGCATAATAGCAAACAAGCTTTCCCTGATACTTTAGGCCAATCGAGCTGCTTTATTTAAAACACCAATTAACTTTTCTCGTTTCGCTTCTGCCACATCAAGTTTCTCAATCAGTTTCATGGATTTCGCATGATATTTCTGAACCATCAATTTTGTGAAACCAATTCCACCAGTCTTTTTAACTGCTTCATTAATCTCGATTCTGGTTAACCCTTGACTTAACGCTTTTGACTTCAATTCATCTTCTTGATCTAAAGCATGAATCAGTGGTAATGTTATAACCCCTTGTTCATAATCCGATTGAACCGGCTTAAAAGCCGATTCAACCGTATCTTCAAAATCAATGCAATCATCTGTTAACTGGAATATCATTCCCACATAATAGCCTAACTGCTTATACTGCTTCATTTCTTTTTCTTCACAACCGCAAAATATAGCACCTGCCATATAGGAAGCTTCGAATAAAGCCGCTGTTTTACCAGAAATTATTTTTAAGTAACGATAAATTGACAAACCAATATTACCGTTATTCAAATGTTGATTTAATTCACCGAGACATACTCTGCCAACATAATCAGGAAGATTTAATTCCACATAATCCTTCTTATTTTGTAATGAAGTAGCCAAGCGAAGTGAAACGCTAAGAAGATAGTCTCCACAGATTACTGCGGTACGTTTACCGTACTTTTTCTGAAGAGTAACCTCTCCTCTTCGCAGGTCAGCATTGTCAATAATATCATCATGAACCAGTGTTGCAAGGTGTAGAAGTTCAATTGCTGCTGCAATTTTCACTGCATCTGCTTTAATTTTACCTTCTTTATCTTCTGCACAAAGCATAACTGAAGTTGCTCGAATGAATTTCCCACGTGATGTCATCAGATGTTTCGTATATTCGCGAATGATGAGCGGAGCTTTCAGTAAAATCCGATTAACCTCGTCTCTTACCAGTGCGGTTGCTTCCTCCAGCGACATTACTTCCATCTTATCTTCCAGTCTTTTCTCATTAATCATTATAGATATACCACTTTCTAACGAAAGGTAGTTTCTTCCATACATTTTTTAATCCTGGCATTGCATAATAGTCAAGTCCAAGACTTCTACCAGCGCCAATTAATACTGCGATACCTGCAAAAATCATCCAGAAGGTTCCTAAGTATAAACCAGTCGTACATACAAACATAAACTGTAAAACAAGTGATAACGCTGCTGCAGGAGTTGTGAATAAACCACCAATCAGTGCTAAACCAATTAAAATCTCTGCTACAACTATGAAAATCTGCATAAATAATTGTACACCGTTATAAGGTAAAATCAATTTATCAACAAACCAATTCATTGCTGGTATATCTAAACGGAAAGCCAAGTCACTAAGAGTAGAATCTGCAAGTTGCTTACCGCTAACAAAAATCGGCTTAAATAAACCAAGGAAATTAAAGTTAATTAATACCTGACCAGCTGATTGAACAACTTCTGTTCCACCATCGGTTGCAGCATCAGAAGCTGCTGACACTGCATCTGTTGCGGTTGCAGCAACACCGGAAGCTGCATTCAGAATGCTATCATACCAATTCTTTGCTCCGCCAAAGAATCCATCGAGCTTAGGAGCGCCAAACCAACCTTCAACAATCTTCATAATACCTTCATAAAGCCAAACAGCACCCAGCCATACACGAAGAGGCATTAATAAGAAGCTAGGAGTACGATTGGAGAAATGTCCGCCAACAAAACTTCTGCGGTTTCTGATGGTAAAGAACTCATGCTTTGCATAGCTGAATACTTTGTTCCATCCAAGAACCTGTATAAAATAAATAACATTGATAAAATGTTTTGCAAACATTGCAAAGAAGGATGGCATGCTGAAGAAATGTCCAGGTAAACCTACATGACAAACACCATAACGTCCGCCGATACAAACCATAACACCATGGAACTTAGGTTTGTATTCTTCCATCTCACCTTTACCGGTAATTGCACAAGTGATATTGTGTGCTGCTGTATGTGAGCTTTGTTCACAGTTCTCAACCATCTGCGGAACTGGACGTTCTTCACCAGCAGGAACATAATTCATGTTGTCACCAACAACATATACACTTTCATCCTTTGAAGAACGAAGGAATGCATCTACTTGAACTCTACCACCACGGGCAACTTCAAGATGGTCACTAGTCTTTGCTGTAACATCGGCACTCTGAATACCTGCTGCCCAAATTACAGTACCTGCTTTATGATTAACAACTTTGTCATTCTGCTTAAGATCGATAAAGTCTTCTCCAATTCCTGCAACAAATGCATTAAGAACAACTTTAACACCCATCTTCTCCAGACGTCTCTCAACTTTAGCAGATAGCTTCTCTGTTAAGTTAGGAATTACTCTGCTTAATCCGTCTACATTATATAAAGAAACTTCACTTCTCTTGATTTCATATTTTTCACATAGGATTGGAACATACTCTGCTAATTCACCGATCATCTCAACACCGGTAAAGCCAGCTCCAACAACCCAGAAAGTAAGAAGTTTCTTTCTTTCTTCTTCATTGGTTTCAACCATTGCCTTACGGAAAGTGTTCTGAATATGTTCTCTAAGTACAACAGCATCCTCATAGGACCATAACTTAAAGGAATGCTCCTCTGCACCTGGCACGCCATAAAAGGTTGGCTTTGAACCAGCTGCTATAACTAAATAATCATAAGAATATGATTCCTTCGTACCGATTACATTCTTCTTCTCAAAATCTATCGAACTAATAGTATCAAGCTTAACATCAACATTTCTGCCTGCAAAAACTTTGCTTAAGCTGATCTTTATACTATCTTCATCAACACGGTTTGCTGCAACTTCATGCAACTCCGTAAGCATAGTATGAAAAGGATTTTTATCAATAATGGTAATACTGATATCCTTCTGCTTTTTAAATTTCTTAGCTAATTTTTTCGCTGTCAGTATTCCGGCATATCCGGCACCGACAATTACTATTTTCTTTCCCATGTTCGCTCCTTACTCTCTTCATCAAATCGCATTTTATCAACTTAGACAAGATTAATCAACCTTCGAAACATGCTGCGCATATTTCTCGCGGGTGCGTTCGTATTCAACTAAGCAAGCTTTGTTGAATACTTCACTTTGCTTTCGCGTAATTGAAACATGCTGCGCATATTTCTCGCGAGCGCGTTCGTATTCATCTAAGCAAGCTTTGTTGAATACTTCACTTTGCTTTCGCGGATATTGTTAATGATATAACAATCTTGGTCAAAATTTGGGAATTAAGTCTCTAATAATTCCGCTTCGTCATTAGTATATCACTAGATTGTTAATTTGAAAACTACTTTTCGCAAAAATAAGTATAAAAAATTACTTTTTTTTAGAAACTTAAAATATTTTTAAGCATAAACAAGAAAATGTATTGAACCCCAATGCCAGGATATGGGTAATCCTTACATTGGGGTTCAATTGGAGATATTGCGAATTATGACACTCTATCGTCTGGTAGAAAGAGCGCCAATGAGATGTTAGCAATTAATAATACTTTACTGTCCATCAATGGATAAAACGGTCTGTAACAATACATTTGCACCCATAAAACAATTGATAGATGGTGTAAATTCTATTTCACAATGACTATGGCCGCCAACACTGGGTACAAAGATCATTGCCGCCGGAACCATATCAATCAAAAACTGGGCATCATGGCCTGGGCCACTATACATTCTTTTATTGGTATATCCAAATTCTTTTGCACTTTTTTCTACCATATCTACTAATTCTGGAGTGAAAGTTACTGTATTACGTGACCAGGCTTTTTCATAACTCAAGCTGCATTTTTCTATTTCGGCTGGCAGTTTCAATATAACATCTAATACCTGTTCAATTACCTTAGGATCTTGATGCCTGGCATCTAAGGTGAACCTTGCCTCGTCTGGAATTATTGTGTGGATATTGGGATGACAGGAGAACTTTCCCGTTGTATATACTAATTTAGAGTCAAGCTTATCCAGCTCTTGATGCAGATACTGTATGGTTTTTGTGGCTGCATATAAGGCATCCTTCCGATATTTCATAGGTGTAGTTCCTGCATGGCCAGCCTGACCTTTTAGCGTAAACTCGTAGTTAATCATTCCACAGACTCCCTCAACTACCCCTATATCAAACCCTTCTGCCTCAAGCACAGGTCCCTGTTCTATATGAAGTTCCACAAGTGCTTTACATTTGTCTCTGCTCACTCTGTTCGTTTCTTCACCGCAGAAACCACTTGCTGCTAACGCATCACCAAAGGTATATCCAGGGATGTCTTTTGCTACAGAGGCTAACATATCTTCTTTTTTAAATTTACCGCAGATTACACCGGAGGACATCATTGCTGGTTCAAAGCGTGCACCTTCTTCATTGGTCCACACAACTACGGTAAAGGGATGTCGATGCGGGATGTTTTCTTTTACTAAAGTTTCAGCAACCTCCATTGCCGCCAGCACACCCAGTACTCCATCATAATTGCCACCCTGTCTTACAGAGTCCAGATGTGACCCTGATAGAATTGCTGGCAAATCTTCTGTTCCCGGCAGTGTTGCATACATATTAGCCATATCATCTGTAATAACGGTTGCTCCGATGGCTTCCATTCTTTTCTTAAATTCTGTCCTGGCTGCAATTGCTTCTTCTGATAGAGAAAACCTTGTAATTCCACCTCTGCCTGTATCACCAAACTGTCCAAATGTCTTTACTTTATCTTCCATTCGTTCCAGACTGCATATTTCCATAACTGATTCCTCCCTTATATTTCTGCACCGATCAAACGATTGTTTTTTAGTACTCTGACACCCTGTGAGATTGCCTGCACCGGGCAAACGGTTACACATAGGTGACAACCTACGCACTTTTTTGCATTCATGATTGGCTTCCCTGTTGCACTGTCCTGTATCAAAGCCT
>JASGEU010000050.1:0-32922 GCA_047606065.1 Mobilitalea sp. | reverse complement strand
GTTGGTGCCTCGGTTACTCTTACACAGAATAGTGGTTCCTGGGCAGCAACCAATGGAATTCACACAATAGAAGCTGTAGTTGACGAAACCAATCTTATTGCTGAAATAAGTGATAGCAACAACTCTTATAATGAGAGTATGACGATAGGTACAATTCAGACCTATGGAGCAACAGTGCCTTATGATACTTATGAGGCTGAAAATCTTACGATTAGCGGTGGAAGTGTAACTGGACCAAGTACTACCTGGTGCGTTGCTGAATCTGAAGCTTCTGGAAGAAAAGCAGTAAAACTTATGCAAGGTCAGTCAGTAGAATTGACACTTACCAATCCAGCACAGGGTATCGTTGTTCGATATTCTATGCCGGATAGTGCAACTGGAGCAGATATTTACCAGAACTTAAGTATCTATGTTAACTCTGCTCATAATACTGATATTTCATTAACTAACCGCTATTCCCATCAATACGGACAATATGGTTCTGATGGTGGTGAAATGCAATGGTCTAATACACCTGGTACTAATCATCATCGTTATTTTGATGAAAGTCGTGTGCTTTTAGGTCAGCAGTATACTGCCGGAACTAAAATCAAACTTCAGTGGGATGCTAATGACTATAATCCAAATGGATCTACCTATGTGCTTATTGACCTGATAGAAACAGAAGCAGTACCAGCTGCGCTGACCAAACCCTCCGATTATGTATCCATAACAAACTATGGGGCAGTTGCAAATGATGGGGCTGATGATACAGCTGCTATGACTTCTGCAATTGCAGCAGTCAATGGAACAACCGTTAAGGGTGTATGGATACCGGAAGGTACCTTTGATTTCAAAACAGGAACAAGAGGTACCACAAAAATCAGACTGGCAAGCGGAGTCTCGATTAAAGGTGCCGGAATGTGGAGATCAACACTGCAAGGCGCATATGCCGGTATCTATTTAGTAGGCGGAAATGTCACACTTTCCAACTTTACGATTAAAGCAGAAGAAACTTATCGATCCAATGCAACAGGTATTGCTGGTATCGAAGGAAATGCATTAAATTCTACCATTACAAATCTCTGGATTCAACACACCAAGGTTGGTCTTTGGTTGAATGAGGGAACAGCAAATGCTCTGATTTCCGGATGTAGAATAAGAGACACCTGGGCAGATGGTATTAACCTGAACGGAGGAGCGAAAAACACAATTGTTGAACAGTGTAATTTCCGTAATAACGGCGATGATGGTATGGCAATGTGGTCAAAATCCTTAAATGGCGGAACTGGAACAGTGGAAGGCTGTACCTTTAGATATAATACAATCCAGATTCCAAACCTTGCAAATGGTATCGGAATTTATGGTGGTAAAAACAATACAGTAAGTAATAATCTTATCATGGATGTGGTAGATAATGGCTCTGGTATTCAATTTGGAACAAATCATGGCCCGACAGCTTTTACCGGAACTCTTACAATAAGTAATAATCGCCTCATACGCTGCGGTTCCTATCATCATGACTATGGTTACCAAATTGGTGCGATCTGGGGTTATTGGGTTAATAATAACGGATTAGCAAGTGGACTTACTGTAAATGTGACTTCTAATTTAATTGAAAATAGTACCTACTCAGGTGTTTTCATTGAAGAACCAAGTTCCAGTGCTGTAGTTAATTATACGTCAAATACTATTAACAATTCTGGGACTTATGGAGTTTATATAAGAGGGTCAGCAAATGGTTCTGCTGCATTTAATACCAACACAGTAAATGTGGCACCATCAGGAAAGTTTAAAAATGATTCAGCAAGTTTCACAGTAACAGGAACAGGTAACAACTGGTAAAACCATAATATAATGAAATAGATAGGGTCAAATGCAGACATATATCTCTGCATTTGACCCTATTTTAAATCAACTTTGAGATAACTAAAATATAATGAAAACGGAGTGAGATGAGGTATTTGCAAGCTTGATTGTAAATGCCGAACAGAGAGAGTGTGCATCACTGGCACGAAGTACCAATATCATATGTTTTTACATGATCTAACATAATAATATACGACAAACTTATTGACATATGAGAGGCTTTCAATTATATCTAGAGTATGTGTACTGCTCGGAGCCAAACAGCGAATAAACCGAAGGCTTTTGAGCCTGGTTCTGAAATAGATACGAATATGTGTAACTGTTGAGCCAAACAGCGAGGAAACCGAAGGTTTTGAGCTTGGTTCTGAAATAGATACGAATATGTGTAACTGTTGAGCCGAACAGCGAGGAAACTGAAGGTTTTTGAGCTTGGCTTTGAAAGGCTATAGTTACGAATAGCATGTTAATTAGAATGAAAGGGACACTATGAATATAGATAAATTTAATTATTTTAGAGATAAATTAAGTTTCCAGGAAGGATTGTATCTGAACGAAGAATATTTTAATTCAGTGGTATTACTGCTTATGATCCCAATAAATGGAGAATATCATTTTATCTTTCAAAAAAGAAATAAAAATATTAGGCAAGGCGGTGAAATCTGCTGCCCAGGCGGTAGAATTGATCCAGAAGATGTAACAGTTGAACAGGCTGTTCTGCGCGAAACGAAAGAGGAGATGGGCATACCCGAAGATCGAATAGAAATAATCGGTAGACTGAACAAGGTTCTTACTCCAAGCGGGTTATCAGTGGATGCCTTTGTAGGTATTACAGATGTGGAACTTAAAGATATTACGGTTAATCCGGAGGAAGTGGAGTTGTTCTTTACAGTGCCGCTTTCATTTTTTCTTGATAAGGAACCAGAAAAGTATAGCGCACAGGTTTCCATTAGTCCTAGCTATATCGATCACGAAACAGGTGAGGAAATTATATTATTCCCGGCAGAACAATTAGGGTTACCAGAAAAATATGCAAAGCCCTGGGGAGATTTTAGATATGGAATCTATGTATATCCTACTGAGTATGGCCCGATTTGGGGAATAACCGCAAAGATTGTACTTGATTTTATTACTAATATAAAGAAACATATGTAAGTGGAGCCTAAGCTCCACTAAGAGGTTATATGCCTCTTACATTACCAGAAGAAGGTCTCTTATTTGATGATGTTGTCTTCTTTTCATCACATTTAGGACAATCTTTAAAATCAACATCATTATTTGAATTATTGTTTTTTGTATTTGTATCTTTTGAAGGTGTTGCATTACTATTATTTAATTTATTCATTGAATACTCCTTTCCAATCTATTTTACTTAGTATTTGTTATTGCTAATAAAATATACTGGGGGTAGTTTTTTCATTATTGGCTTTTACTATAATAAATAAAATTTAATAAAATAATTAATTGAATAATATATTATTGTAGCCGATGACAATACCTTAATAAATATATTTAAATCCTGTGCACTTGTTAAAATAATAGTAAAATAATTAAAATATCTAGATTATGGAAAATAAACTGATAAATTCTTAGTAAATCTATTGTTTCAAAAAATATAATTAAATTGAATACAATTAAATTATTTAAAACTATTGAAACTGAAATAAAAAGATATTATAATAAAAACGAGCATAATATTGCTTAAATGGACATAAAATACAAATATTTGTATTGAAAATACTAGTATAGGAGGGATTATATTGTACAATTTATTAATCGGCGGAGCAGCCGGTCAGGGTATTGAAACATCTGTAGCAGTTTTGCAGAAGTTTATTAAAAATTCGGGTTATTATATCTTCACCGTTAGAGACTTCATGTCACGTGTACGTGGAGGTCACAATTTTTCACTTCTTCGATTTGGTGTCGACCCTATTTATTCACATAGCGAAGTTCTTGATGGCATCATCGCTTTTGATGAGGCTACAATCCAGTTACATAGCGATAAGCTTAAAAGTGATGGATTTATTTTATGCGACAGTCAAATAAAATCGGATGATCCCAGAGTTATAGCGTTAGATATGCAAGCACTTGGAAAACAATTAGGCAATACCAGGTCGACAGGAAGTATTGCAACTGGAGTAGTGCTAAAACTATTTGGACTTGAGATAACAAATGCAGAGAAGGTTATCAGTGATTACATAAAAGGGCAGTATTTAGAGTTAAATGTAAAGGCTTTGGAAGAAGGTTATAATCTGGTAGAAACCAGGTTTAAGCTAGCAGAAGGAATCAAAAACGAACGTATTATTTTGAATGGTAATGAAGCATTAGGGTTTGGCGCACTTGCTGCAGGGCTCAAATTTTATTGTGCGTATCCAATGTCACCGTCGACCACTATTTTAGAATATCTGGCGGAGGCAGCTGATGATGCTGGCATTGTTGTGGAACAAGCTGAGGATGAGATCGCTGCAATTAATATGGCGATTGGAGCAGCATTTGCAGGTGCACCTTCCATGACGGGTACGTCAGGCGGGGGATTTTGTTTAATGGTAGAGGCGTTGGGATTATCAGGGATTGCAGAAATACCTTTGGTAGTTGCTAATGTACAAAGACCAGGACCAGCCACAGGGTTACCAACAAGAACCGAACAAAGTGATCTTAAGTTTGTTATTTCAGCTTCACAGGGTGAGTTTCCAAGAATGGTAATCGCCATTCGAAATCATACAGATGCATTCTATCAAACAGCAAGAGCATTTTATATAGCGGATAAATATCAAATTCCTGTTATTATACTAAGTGATCAATATTTATCAGATTCCTATGCTTCGGTAGAACCCTTTGATCTTAAAGCAGCAGAATTTAATATAGAAGAAACCGTGTTTTTATCTGAGGAAAACTATCTTCGCTATCGTTTTACTGAGGACGGGATATCGCCAAGATTAATTCCTGGAAAGAGTAAAAATCTTGTGGCTGCAGATAGTGATGAACATGACGAACGAGGCTGGATTACAGAAGAAGCAGATGTCCGAATTAAAATGATGGATAAGCGACTCAAGAAATTGGAGAAATTACAGGAAGAATTATTAGAACCTGATTTTATTGGCGAAGAAACCTTTGATACATTGTTTGTTGGATGGGGGTCCACCTTTGGACCTATCTCTGAAGCAGTACATATCCTGAACAAAAAAGAACCAGGAAAATATGCTGCATTAATTTTTGGTGATGTATACCCCTTGCCACAGAAACTATTACTAGAAAAAGCAGCAATTGCAAAAAGGATTATCAATATAGAACAGAATGCAACTGGCCAACTTGGGGATTTAATAAGAGAGCAGGCAGGTATTGTTTGTGACGATAGCATATTAAAATATGATGGCCGACAGATTTCCAGCGATGAGATTGCTGATCGTATCAGGAAGGAGGCTATGTAATGGAAGGTACTAAATTTCAAACTTATGAAACAGCCTGGTGTCCCGGCTGTGGTAATTTTAATATTTTAGACTGTTTAAAGACAGCATTAGAGGAACTGGGAAAAGAACCTCACGATGTGTTAATGGTAGGAGGAATTGGTCAAGCGGCTAAACTTCCACAATATATTAGTGCTAATACTTTCTGTGGTCTTCATGGAAGGTCGCTTCCAGCGGCAGTTGCAGCTAAGATTGCCAATGAAAAGCTGACGGTAATTGTTGATACCGGTGACGGTGATTCCTATGGAGAGGGTGGTAATCATTTTCTGCATAATATAAGAAGAAATGTGAATATTACTCACTTTGTTCATGATAATCAAATCTATGGATTAACAAAGGGGCAGGCATCTCCAACTACCATGGAAGGTATGGTAACGCCAGCGCAGGTTCACGGCAGTATGAATACACCGCTGAATCCGATGTTGGTTGCTATTGCAGGTGGAGCAGGATTTGTAGCACGAGCTTTTAGTGGGCGCAAAGATCATCTGGTATCCATCATGAAGCAGGCCATTGAATTCAATGGGTATGCACTTGTTGATATTTTACAGCCCTGTGTAAGTTTTAATAAGTTAAATACTTTCGCCTTTTACAACCAGAGAGTATATGAATTGGATGATACCTATGATTATACGAATAAGCTGGCTGCATTAGAAAAATCTATGGAGTTTGATAATAAAATTCCAATTGGGGTAATATATAAAGAGGAAAAGGATTCCTTCCATGATAAAAATTTCATATTGAAAGATGGGATTCCTTTGATAGATAGAAAGAAAGACCCTACAGCTTTAGAAAAGTTGCTAAAGGATTTTAATTAGGTAGAGAGAAAGGTATGGTTTGTAGGATGGCTGTTAAAAACGCAATGACTTCAGATTTTTTACATTCAGCTTATGGTGGAGAGAGTATGGCTCACATGAGATATCTGCATTGGGGAAAGATTGCTGTGAAAGAAGGGTTTCCCAACATTGGAAAGCTGTTCTTAGCAATTGCTTATGCGGAAAGTGTGCATGCCTATAATCATTTTACAGAGATAGGAAGTGAATTGGCAGATGCTACAGTAACTTCAGGAGCGGTTTTTGGTAATGGCAAGACAGTGGATAATCTTCAAGGTGGAATTAATGGTGAGCTGCATGAGGTTGACCAAATGTATCCGGTTTATCTAAATGCTGCACAATTTCAAGAAGAACCTGGAGCAGAAAGATCCTTTCATTTTGCTTTAGAAGCAGAAAAGATTCATGCCGTATTATTTGCTCAAGCTCAAGCTGCTGCAAAAGAAGGTAAAGATTTTGAGTTTAATTCCGTTTTTATCTGTCCAATATGCGGGCACACAATACTTGATGAGGCTCCGGATAGATGTCCGATTTGTGGAGCAAAGAAAGAATTATATAAAGAGTTTAAATAAGTTTTATATGGTTTAGTTTTAAGACAATAAAAAATATATTCTATTATATAGATAAGGCAAGAGGATAGGAACCTCTTGCCTTTTTATATACGCACCGGGATACTAACGGCTGTAAACAGCAGCTAGCAGCTCGCGCAGTGTGTTCTACCAATTAGTAAATCTAATTCACTGGCACGTAATTTTATATGGTATTTTGATTAATATTTAGATGGTTTTGCCTCTTATTTCTTGTAAAAATATCAATAGATATTTATTTAACAAAGTTATAGGCAATATAGTTAAAATATATTTAAAAAAACTAACATATTAATGCAGTTTGCCTGACCTAAATGCAAAATTTTTGAAAAAATGATGTCAAAAACAACTAAAATGTTTAAAAATCAGTAGCAATTTTATTGATAATGTTATATAATAAGGTGATTTGATTAATTTTATGACAGGAGGAGTTAGGTAATGTTCAATCTTTCTAATGCGACTACGTTTGAAATAGTCGCGATATGGTGTGTTCTATTAATAGCTTTTTTAGGTTTAGGGTATGCTCTTTTGCTACGTAGACAGATCATGAAATATGACAAAGGAACTGCGAAAATGCAGGAGGTATGGGGGGCTATCAAACTTGGTGCCGATGCATATCTTAAGAGACAGCTAAAAACGATAGTTCCGCTAATTGTAGTTCTGACTTTTGTTTTATTTTTATCCGTTTATGTAGTTCCGCCATCAGAAGAGGCAATGAGCCGCTTTGCTGGTAAATCAGAAGATACTGTTAAAATTATTATCGGTATTGGACGAGCTATCGCTTTTGTTATGGGAGCTGTTTTTTCCTTAATGGTTGGACAGTTTGGTATGAGAATGGCTGTAGAGGGCAATGTTCGTGTTGCTTCTGCATCTACAAGAAGCTTTGCTGAAGCCCTTAAGATTGCATATAGAACTGGTACCATAACAGGTATGCTGACCGACGGACTTGGACTTTTAGGCGGAACCTTAATCTTTATTGTATTTGGTGTTGCTGCACCGGATGCATTACTTGGATTTGGTTTCGGTGGTACACTTCTAGCGCTCTTCATGAGAGTTGGTGGCGGTATCTATACAAAGGCTGCGGACGTAGGAGCAGATCTTGTTGGTAAGGTTGAAGCAGGACTCCCGGAAGATGATGAGAGAAATGCTGCAGTTATCGCTGACCTTGTTGGTGATAATGTTGGTGACTGTGCCGGTATGGCAGCAGACATCTTTGAATCCTATGAAGTAACAATTGTATCCGGACTTATTCTTGGTTTGGCATTAATGCATATTAATAATGGTGACTTAAAGTGGATTGTATTCCCGCTCTTAGTAAGAGGTATCGGTGTACTTTCCTCCATGATTGGTACATACTTAGTTAGAGGATCTAAAAATGGAAAGAATAACAATGCAATGGCAGCTATTAATAAAGGATTTTATGTATCAGCAGCTATCAGTCTTGGTTCCTTTGCATTACTTGCACATTTCTATATGCATGAGTGGAGAGCTTTCTTATCCGTAGGTGTTGGTATTATATTAGCTATCGTTCTTGATGAAATTACAAAATACTTTACAGACACTCATTATAGACCAGTTAAAGATATCGCAGCAGCTTCTAAAACTGGATCTGCAACTTTATTACTTAGAGGTATTGCGGAAGGTTTTGAAAGTTCTGTATGGCAGACACTTGTTATCGCAGCTACAATTTTCTCCTCCATACTTATCTATGACGGTATGGGCATCACCTATGTTCTTTATGGTGTAGCTATGACTGGTATCGGTATGCTTACATTAACAGGTAATAATGTTGCAATGGACTCCTTTGGACCTATTGCGGATAATGCAAATGGTGTTGGTGAGCTTGCTGGTTTGGACAAAGAGGCGAGAAAAGTTATGGATCACCTTGATGCAACTGGTAACACAACAAAAGCTATCACAAAAGGTGTAGCGATTGGTTCTGCAGTTATTGCAGCTGTATCCCTATTTGGATCTTTCCTTACAGATATAACAAAGATTCAGGATCAGATGAATATTAATGAAGCCTTAACCATAGCAGCTACAGGTATTCGTGTATCAGAGCCTAACGTTTTCATTGGCGTATTAATTGGCGCATGTATCCCATGGCTATTCTCCTCCTTAGTTATCAATGCAGTTACTCGTGCAGCTGGTAAGATTGTAGAAGAAGTTAGAAGACAGTTTAAGATTCCTGGAGTTCTTGAACGAAAAGTTAAGCCGGATTATCAAAAGGCAGTTGATATCTGTACAGTTGCTGCACAGAAAGAATTAGTTGGACTTGCTTTGATTGGTATCTTAAGTCCTCTCTTAGTTGGTATTGCCCTTGGCGTAGAGTCCTTAGGTGGATTCCTTGCAGGTGTTATCGTATCAGGACAGCTCCTTGCAGTATTTATGTCCAATACCGGTGGTTCCTGGGATAATGCTAAGAAGACGATTGAAGATGGTTTGTATGGCGGCAAAGGTTCCGAGTGTCATAAGGCAGCGGTTGTTGGTGATACGGTAGGTGATCCACTTAAGGATACTGCAGGTCCAGCGCTCAATCCTATGATTAAGGTAATGAATCTTGTATCCTTACTTGCTGCACCTGTGCTTGTTCAATACGATCTTTCTAACCTTGGAATGATTGTTGCATTGGTTATCAGTGCAATAGTAGTAATTATCTCCGTACTGTATTCCAAAAACGGTGGATTTGGTTTCTTAAAAGGAAAAGCTAAATAAGGTGTAATAATAAGACTTTTTTAAATAAAAAAGATAATTAAGAAAAAGGATATGTCGTAAGTCAGCTTACAATATATCCTTTTTTGCATGGAAATACTGAACATATGCAGTTTTTCTTTTTTTATTTATTGTAAACTGTTTTCAATTCTATTATTATGGTTCTATTACCAGCATAGGCTGCTTGAACTTATTGACTGCATAAGGAGGTTATATATGTCACAAATAACCAAGCGGGCATTGGAAGAATCCCTGAAGAGAATGCTACTAAAAAAGCCCCTTAATAAAATTACTATCACTGATATTACGGAGGACTGTGGAATTAATCGAATGACCTTTTATTATCATTTTAAAGACATCTATGATTTGGTAGAGTGGTCCTGCATTGAGGATGCCGCCAAGGCACTTGATGGACATAAAACATATGATACCTGGCAGCAGGGTTTTTTGCAAATTTTTCAGGCAGTTCTGGATAATAGACCATTTATTTTAAACGTATATCATTCTGTAAGCCGGGAGCAGGTGGAAATGTACTTGTATACCCTCGCCTATAATTTGCTCATAGGTGTGGTGGAAGAAATAGCTGTAGATATGGAAGTCCGGGAATCAGATAAAAAGTTTATAGCTGATTTTTATAAATATGCCTTCGTAGGTCTTATGCTTGATTGGATAAAAAATGATATGAAAGAGAAGCCGGAGCAAATAATAGATCGGCTAAGTATGCTGATTGACGGAGAAATTAAAAGAGCATTAAATAAGTACCGTATTGATAGACAAAGCAGATAATAACTAAACAATATAGCCGTTATGATAAGACATTTATCATAACGGCTATATTGTTTATAGGAATTAATTCGGAAACAGATAAAATGAAAGCATAAATAAAAAATAAATCTAATGGAGGTATTATTATGTATTATTCCAGTGGTAATTATGAAGCATTTGTGCGCCCGGAAAAGCCGGAGGGCGTTGAGCGTAAGTCCGCTTATATTATTGGTTCTGGTCTTGCTGCACTTTCAGCAGCCTGCTTTCTGGTTCGTGATGGACAGATGGAAGGAAAAAGAATTCACATTCTGGAGAAAGATCCAATTCCAGGGGGTGCCTGTGATGGCTATCAGTACGAGAACCTTGGTTATGTAATACGTGGGGGACGTGAAATGGATAATCATTTTGAATGTATGTGGGATTTATTTCATTCCATTCCGTCAATTGAAACCGAAGGAGTCAGTGTACTGGATGAATATTATTGGCTTAATAAACGTGATCCAAACTATTCCCTGATGAGGGCAACAATTAATCGCGGCGAAGATGCTCATACGGACGGAAAGTTTGACTTATCAGAAAAAGGTTCCATGGAGATTATGAAGTTGTTCTTTACACCGGAGGAGGAGCTATACGATAAACGAATTACGGATGTATTTGATGACGAGGTACTAAATTCAAATTTCTGGTTATATTGGAGAACTATGTTCGCTTTTGAAAACTGGCATAGTGCATTGGAAATGAAGTTATATATTAAACGTTTTATACATCATATCGGAGGATTACCTGATTTTAAAGCACTCCGTTTCACAAAATATAACCAATATGAGTCCATGATTTTGCCTATGATAAAATACCTGGAGGATCATCAGGTTCAGTTTCACTACGGAGTTAAAGTGGAAAATGTCGTTTTTGATATTCAAAAAAATAAAAAAACTGCAAAGCGTATTGATATCCTTCAGGATAACAGGGAAGAGAGTATTGATCTGACAGAAAATGATATGGTCTTCATTACCAATGGAGGATGTGTGGAGAATTCCACTCTGGGAAGTCAGAATTCTCCTGCAGCATATAATACAGAAATCAAGAAAGGCGGCGGTTGGGATATGTGGCGTAAGATTGCGGCACAAGACCCTTCCTTTGGTCATCCGGATAAATTCTGCTATGACCCTGAACAAACTAATTGGATGTCAGCTACTGTAACAACTCTGGACAATCAAATTCCTGCCTATATCCAAGATATCTGTAAACGCGATCCATTTAGCGGGAAGGTGGTAACGGGCGGTATTATTACTGCAAAGGATTCTAATTGGCTGCTTAGCTGGACCTTTAATCGTCAACCACACTTTAAAAATCAGCCTAAGGATCAGCTGGTGGGATGGATCTATGGTTTATTCAGTGATAGACCAGGCAACTATATTAAGAAAACAATGCGTGAATGTACAGGGAAAGAAATCTGTATGGAGTGGCTATACCATATCGGGGTGCCGATAAATGAAATAGAAGATATGGCTGAGAAAAGTGCCAATACAATACCCTGTATGATGCCCTATATTACAGCCTTTTTCATGCCGCGCAAACCAGGTGATCGTCCGCAAGTCGTTCCGGAGGGAAGTAAGAACTTTGCATTTCTTGGACAATTTGCCGAAACTGTACGTGACACCATCTTTACTACAGAATATTCTATTCGTACGGGGATGGAGGCAGTCTATACACTGCTGAATATTGACAGAGGTGTTCCGGAGGTCTGGGGGAGCACCTATGATGTTAGAGATTTGCTGGACGCTACAGTTAAATTAAATGATGGGAAAAAGCTTACAGAATTAGATTTGGGCTTTAAAAGGAAACTGGCTCTCAAAGAAGTCTTAAAGAAGATTGACGGAACTGATATTATAAAGATTTTAAAGGAATATAATGTGATTTAATAATTATTGCATAGAGTGTCATAAGTCTTCCTGTGATCTGACTTATGACACTTTTATCTTGTTATATTATTTCTATCATATCCTCGGGTAATGACATTATCTCGGAATATAGAATATCTCTAAAGTCTATGCTGGATTTTTCACTTAATTTATTAGACCTCGCTTCAGTCAGATCCGACAGAGGGGAAGCGTTGGGAGCTGCCAGTCTCTGCATGGCCTCAGATTTAAATAATTCTATCTGTTCACTTGTTGGTTTGCTCATATGAACCGAGTGTATTATCTGACTTTGTGAAATGAAAAATAACTTATATCCTTCTAGTATAGGAAGTTTAAGTACAATATTTCTTGAGGAGAGAGTATGGTAACCATTGAGTCCATTCTGAATAACAGTAAAACCATGAATTAAATCCCGGTATAAGGAGGCATGCTCATAGCGGTATTGACTGGCAGCTTCCAAAAGTTTTTCCTGCAAAGCATCAATAAGGCTGGCGATGTTATTGTAATCTCTAAATAATTCAAATAAAATAGCCCGGTTGTTCTCAAAATTCGGCCTGTCCATCTTGATAGGAAAAAGATGATAGTTGATGTCGTAACCATCGTTAAGCTTTGTTATGGGATAGATACTTTTCAATTTATCTAAGAAGTCCCTCATGGAATACTGACCGCGAAAGGGACCGAAGCAATCTTCTGATCTGTGACTGACTACGGACATGGAATGGTGAGGATTGTAGGTGTCAATTTTCAAATAAAAATATCGTTGGTCATTCTTTAATTGAGCGTTAAAGATAGGTTGATGGAATTTGATTAACTTGCATTCCAGAAGCCTCGCCTCCAAATGGGTATCAGTTACTGTGTATTCGACATCCTTTATCAGGGAAACCATTCTTATGACCTTCTCCCATTTTGGAGAGTTGACGAAATAGGTCTGCACTCTTTTCTTCAAACATTTGCTTTTGCCAATATAGATAATGGAACCATTGGCATCAAGCATTCTATAAATACCCGGGAGTTCTGGAAAATTTTTTATTTTATTCTTAATATCTTCCTTCGTTTGCATATCGATCACCCATACACTTGTCTCAACATAGTTTTAATCGGAATTCCCTAATTTACAATTGCGTTTTTATAATATCATATAAGTGAATAAATTCCTAGTGTTCTATTATGCACCTGAAAGGAAGCTTTCTGCTTTATTAATAAGATTGTGTAACAGTTTAGCCTGATTTATAATCCAATATATATCTGAAAGAAGCTTTCTATTTTATATTGGATTATAAATTTTCAAAGCTGAACTGTTAATAAAAATGTATTTTTACTTAAAAAAGCTTGCACACAAAAATTATAAATGTTAAAATTATATCCCAAAGAAACAATTTTTTCACTTCCGTATTCTGATTATATTTCTGCCGTATTCCGGTTAGGCTTTGATAGATTTCAATAAAATACTTCTTAAGCCAGATTTTCAAAGGAGAAAAACTGATGATTAATAGTGAGATTTTAGAGATAAGGAAGCAATTTAAACATGAAAATTGCTCAATTACAAAGGTAAGTGTTTGTTATGTCGATGGCGAAAAGACAATTAAGACAAAGTTTACAGAATCTTTTTTGTGTATGCCGGAAGAGGAGACTTTTAAATATTTTGAAATTTTCAAGAAGACCCTTTCAGGAACTGTAGGTAAGAATTTAATTAATATGGAATTCCCAACTTCCTCTGAATTTGATGGTGGAACCCAGGAGTTTCTTCTAAAGTTAAGAGATAGCGAGTTAAAAGACGAGAACCTGGTGGATGAGTTCTACCAGAAAATTATTGAAAGTTATGAGCATGTTGGTAACTACCTGATCTTAGTGGTTTATGCTGCTTATGATGTGCCTGGTAAAACCAGTGATAAGATCATGATGGAGGATGCTTCGGACGAGGTTTATCGTTATATATTATGCAGCTTATGCCCGGTTAATCTTTCTAAACCAGGGCTAAGCTACAATGAAGAAAAGAATCTCATTCAAAAAAGAATACAGGACTGGGTGGTATCTTCACCAAACCAGGGGTTCTTATTTCCGGCTTTCAATGACCGAAGCACGGATTTACATAATGTTCTATATTATTCAAAAGATGCAGAAGAGCTTAAACAGGACTTTGTCCATCAATTACTGGGCTGTGAGCTTCCCATGACAGCAGGACTGCAAAAAGAAACCTTTCAGACAATGATTAAAGAAACTCTAGGGGAAGAGTGTGACTTTGAAATTGTACGTAATATTCATGAGAAGTTAAATGACATTCTAGAGGAACACAAAATCAAAGAGATTCCGGAACCTCTAATCTTAGACAAGACCGAGGTTAGAAATCTTTTTGTGGAGAGTGGGGTGGAAGACGAGAAGCTAATCGAATTCGATAAAACCTATGAAAGCCTGTCAGGGGAAAATGCTACTTTAGTAGCTGCCAATTTGACAAGCACCAGAGTTTTTGAGGTAAAAACCCCGGATGTTGTAATTAAAGTGAATCCGGAACGAACGGAATTAGTACAAACAAAATTGGTTGAAGGGCGTAAATGCCTGGTAATTGAACTCACAGATCAGGTCGAGGTGAACGGTATTACAGTGAAGCCTCTATGATAAGAAGGAGGCGAGAAAGCCAATGGATAAGAAAAAACTTCATGTTCTTAGATTTATTGAAAAGTATTTAATTATTTTTATAGGTGCTGTTATAGCAGCTGTAGGTCTTGAGATATTCTTAATACCCAATAACATTATTGATGGTGGAATTGTGGGTGTCTCAATTATTACCAGTATTTTAACAGATTTACCAATGGGTTTATTTACCTTTCTTTTTAATATTCCATTTTTATTTATTGGGTATAAACAGATAGGAAAAACCTTTGTAGTTACTTCATTATTTGCAATTACATCTTTTTCGGTTTTTACTTTTATTTTTCACCCAGTTCCGGGACTTACGGATGATATCCTGTTAGCTACGGTATTCGGCGGAATTATTCTTGGAGCAGGGGTAGGGTTAATCTTAAGATATGGCGGCTCAATTGATGGAACAGAAATCATAGCTATTATTTTGACCAAAGGAAGCATGTTTTCCATTGGACAGATAGTTTTAATCTGTAACGTTATCATTTTCTCTTTTGCAGCATTTGTTCTTGGATGGGACAGAGCGCTCTATTCGATGCTGGCATATTTTCTGGCGCACAAAACAATTGATATTGTAATTGAAGGTTTTGACGAAGCAAAGGCTGTTATGATTATTACGGAAAATGCGGATGAGATTGCATCAGCAATTAATGATCGTCTTGGACGTGGCGTTACCTATTTAGAAGGAAAGGGAGCGTATTCTAAGGATAGAAAGGAAGTTCTTTATTCCGTAGTATCCCGTCTTGAGGTATCGAAACTAGTTTCTATTATTAATGATAAGGATAAAAATGCTTTCGTAACAATACATGATGTATCTGATGTAATGGGTGGAACACAAAGGAAACGTGCAATTCACTAAGCAGAACAATTCGCAGCTTCCTATGGCTGAACAGTAACAGAAAGCTTTCTATAGCAATACTTGATTGACATTTGATAAAATAAATTATAAACTTATAACATTAGAAATGGGGAGCTTGTGTGTGCAGGCTGAGAGGAACCAAAAGGCTTCGACCCTTTAACCTGATTTGGATAATGCCAACGTAGGGAGATACACTAAAGTGATGATTAGTGGGGTATGCCTATTTTGGGTATGTCCCACTTTTTTTATATAAACTTGGAGGTATTCATGGAAAGTAACAAATTATCTTTTTTTAGCGGGTCAATGCTTTGGTTTGGAGCTGCAATCTCAATTGCAGAGATATCGACAGGTGCACTACTGGCACCTCTGGGATTTTGGACAGGCATTACTGCAATATTTATAGGTCATGTAATTGGATGTATTCTATTTTATTTCGCAGGGTTAATCGGTGCGAATAGTAGAAAATCTGCAATGGAAACGGTGGGATTGTCTTTTGGTAGGTACGGCTCCGTCTTCTTCTCTGTTTTGAATGTTTTACAGCTTCTTGGCTGGACTGCAGTTATGATTTATATTGGTGCAGATGCCTTTGGGAGTGCGGTAAATGATAGAATTGGAATTTCAAACAATTCAATCTGGTGTATTATTATTGGTGTTTTGATTATTATCTGGATTGCAACGGGTATTAAAAATGTTGGTAAGTTAAATAATATTTCCGTAGTGGCACTTTTGGTATTAACGGTAATCCTTAGTGTTCTTATATTCCGGGGAGGAGAGGCAGCTCCTTTAACGAAGGATGTTATGAGCTTTGGATTAGCTCTGGAACTGTCGATTGCAATGCCAATCTCCTGGTTACCTTTGATTTCAGATTATACCAGACATACGGATAAACCAAAAACCTTTACCCTGGTTAGTACCTTAAGTTATTTCTTTGGTAGTTGTCTTATGTACTTAATAGGACTTGGTGCAGCCATCTTTGTGGGGAATTCGGATATAGTTCAGATTCTGATGAAGGCTGGTCTTGGTGCTGCGGCTATGCTAATTATCATTCTTTCAACTGTTACAACAACCTATTTGGATGTTTTCTCTGCGGCAGAGAGCATGCAGAACATTAAGCCAAAATGGAACTCTAAGCTGATTGGTATTACAGCAGGTGTGATTGGTACAATGATTGCAATCTTTATTCCGATTACCTTATATGAGGACTTTTTATATTTAATAGGATCGGTCTTTGTACCAATGGCTGTAATCCTAATCAGCGATTATTTTATTTTACATAAGCGAGAAGTAACAAAGCAGCGATCTGTTGTAAATGCCAGTCTCTGGGTGTTAGGATTTATTATTTACCGTGTGTTCTTAGGAGTTAATACTATTCTGGGCAGTACAATACCGGTGATAGTTATTATATTGATATTAAGTATAGTTACAGATTATTTATTGAAAAGGATGGGTAAAAAACATGTTTGATATAATTTTAGATAAGGTAAAAGAAAAAACACCACTTGTACATTCCATTACAAATTATGTGACAGTGAATGATTGTGCCAATATTATTCTGGCTTGCGGCGGTTCTCCGATTATGGCAGATGACATTGCGGAGGTTAGTGATATTACCTCAATCTGCTCTTCTTTGGTTATTAATATAGGTACATTGAATGAAAGAACCATTGCATCCATGCTGGCAGCAGGAAAGAAAGCAAATGAACTTGGGCATCCGGTTATACTCGATCCGGTAGGAGCTGGTGCTTCCACACTTCGTAATGAGACAGCACTAAAGTTGTTGAAGCAAATAAAGTTTTCTGTCATTCGCGGTAATATATCTGAAATTAAATTCCTTGCTTTGCAAAATTCGAATACACAAGGTGTAGATGCAGCTGCCGCAGACGCAGTAACTTCAGATAATTTGGATAGTGTTATTAAGCTTGCAAAAGATTTTTCCAAAGCTACAGGTGCCGTTATCGCAATCACGGGTGCTATTGATATTGTAGCGAATGCTGATAATGCTTATATAATTAAAAATGGACACACCTTGATGAGCCGTGTGACCGGTACAGGATGTATGCTGACAGCGGTGACAGGCAGTTACATTGGTGCTAATCCAGATAATCTTTTAGATGCGGCAGCGGCAGCGGTAACAGCTATGGGGCTTTGTGGAGAGCTTGCTTATCAAAGACTTCAGGAGATAGATGGTGGAACCAATACTTATCGTATGCTTCTCATAGATTTTATGAGCAAGATGAATAAGGAGCTTTTAAAGGATGGTGCAAAGGTTGAAAGTAGATAAAGCAGCTATGCTATTATATGTAGTAACGGATAGAACCTGGTTAGGAGAGAATAATCTGGCACAGCAGGTGGAAGAGATTGTAAGGGCAGGAGCAACTTTTGTACAGCTAAGAGAAAAGGATCTGGACTTTGATAATTTTGTGAAAGAAGGAATTGCGCTTAAGAAGATAACGGATCATTATAATGTGCCCTTTGTTATCAATGACAACATTGAAGTGGCTCTTGCAATTGATGCAGACGGGGTACATGTCGGACAAAGTGATTTAAGTGCGCAGGAGGTAAGAACACGAATTGGTGAGCACAAGATACTTGGTGTATCTGCTCAAACGGTGGAACAAGCCTTACTTGCAGAGCAGCAGGGTGCAGATTATATCGGCGTTGGTGCTGTGTTTTCGACCTCGACCAAAAATGATGCGGATGATGTATCCTATGCGGCACTGAAAGCAATCTGTGAGGCGGTTCATATTCCTGTGGTAGCGATTGGCGGGATTAATGAACATAATATTTTAAAATTAAGTGATTCAAAAGTGGATGGCGTTGCAGTAATATCCGCTATTTTTGCTAAAACAGATATAGTAGCTGCGACAGAAGAACTATTAAAATTGTCCAAAACAATGGTACAGCAATAGAAAGGGTTAAGAATGAAGAAAGTATTAACAATTGCAGGTTCCGATTGCAGTGGAGGAGCAGGTATACAAGCGGATATTAAGACAATGACTGCCCATAATGTATTTGCCATGAGTGCTATCACAGCTTTAACTGCACAAAATACAACAGGGGTCTACGGTGTATTAGAGGCATCACCAGAATTTGTTGGTCAACAATTGGATTGTATTTTTACAGATATCTTTCCAGATGCAATTAAAATTGGTATGGTATCAAATAGCGAGATAATTGAAGTTATTGTTGATAAGTTAAAAAAATACGAGGCTAAAAATATCGTTGTAGATCCAGTAATGATTTCCACCAGCGGAAGCAGGCTATTAAATGAAGAGGCAATGAATACAATTATTACAAAGCTTCTGCCAATTGCAGATATTATTACACCGAATATTCCAGAAGCAGAAGCTTTGGCTAATGTAGATATTAAGAATACAGAGGACATGGTAGAAGCAGCTGGAATAATAGCAATGCTGCTTAGCGGCAAGATATTAATTAAGGGTGGACATTTAACGGATACTGCGGATGATTTGTTATATATAGAAGGAAAACCTATTTGGGTCAGGGGTGAAAGAATTAATAACCCCAATACACATGGCACTGGATGTACCTTATCCTCGGCGATTGCCTGCAATCTTGCAAAGGGGTACTCCATAACGGAAAGTGTTACAAAGGCAAAAGAATATATTACAGGTGCTTTGAAAGCCGGTCTTGATCTGGGCAAAGGCAGCGGCCCACTGAATCACTGCTATAGAATTTTATAAATGTCACCATATGTAACAGTTCAGCCATAAGCTCGATTTTGCTTCGCGGCATCTCGCATGGCTGAACTGTTGTAAAAGTTAGTGTCACTCAGCAACATCATAATCGTAATCGATCGATTTCAGTCGTAACTAATTACTGCTTTCTTTCACGTTGGGGCTTTGCTAAAGGAAAATCTCCACTTTTCTTTATGGAGTTTAGCTTTTCCTGCATACGTTCTTTAATAAAGGTTGCATCTTCTTTTGCAAAGACCCCTAATTCTACTAGTTTATCTAAAAGCGAATATTCGGCTTTCATCTCATTTTCTAGTAAAGTGTAAACTTCAGCTTTTTGCTTATCGTTTAAAGTACCCCATTTTTCAATTGCATTTTTAACGGCATCTTCAAAAGCAGCTCTTTGGTCCTGCTGATCTTTGTTCTTTTGCGATAGTGTTAATGATTCTGAATTATCTTCAGCTGCAGCCGGTATTGGATTCATTGCAAAAAAACCAAATACACACGCAAAGACAATACCACATAACTTGGATTTAGACATCAGTATCCTCACTTTCCATAATATCGCCAAGAACACTAACTTTCAAAAATAGTATCTCCATACTTAGATAAAAAACTATGAAAAAATTATGGTAATCATCGTTTATCATTCGAAAACCCTGCTATTTGTTACATTTCAAGCGATAAATTAATATTTTTGTAATATAATTTTAAAAAGTTTGAAATATGTTCTTGCAATGTAATCTACAACTAAATTTCCATTTTTATAAGTTGAATGATGCAGCAATAGCGATACCCGTATTGATGAAAACCCTTATTTTAACTAATATAAAGCTTTAATTTAAGAATTATATAATTGGTAATTTGATAAGCTAAAATACCCAGTTACTGGAATAATAATGGAAGTATATGTGAATACATCCAGAATCTAGCTGTTGTACCCCTATACCCTGTGTGTTACTCTAAGGGAGCAGCAGAGAGATACCATTAAGGAGGTACACAAAATGAAAAAATTAATTATAACTTCAGCATGTACACTTGCATTATCATTAACTGGCATCGTTGGTGCATATCAATATTCATCTGATACAAACCTTCAATTAAACGCAAATAACAGTTCTACTAATGTAGTAGAAAATGTTACAAATAAAGAAGTATTAGCAAGCCAGTCTAATGAGGCAACCCCTACAACAGAAACCGGAGTGCTTGGAACATGTACAACAGTTTCTAATAAGATAGTATATAAGAATGTTGACTTATCAAATTGTAAATCAACAACAGATGTTGTAAAGGCACTTCGTAAGGCAGGATATAAAAATATTACGACAAAGAACATTACAAAGAATAAAGCTTTAAAGAATGTTGTAGCTACAGTTAAGAAAAACAATGCAAAGAAAACAACAACTACGAATAAGACAACAACTACGACACCAACACCTACTAAGGCACCTGCAAAGACTACAACAACAAGCACTAATAGTACAACCAGCAGTTATGCAGCACAGGTTTTAAAACTTATAAATGCGGAACGTGCGAAAGAAGGTTTATCAGCACTTACCACTAATACAACACTTACCTCTGCAGCTAACGTTCGAGCAAAAGAAACAAAGACATCTTTCTCTCATACAAGACCAGATGGATCAAGTTGTTTTACAGCACTTACACAGGCAGGAGTAACTTACAAAACCGCAGGTGAAAATATTGCTTATGGTCAGAAGACACCGGCAGAAGTTGTAAAAGCATGGATGGAATCACCAGGTCATAGAGCAAATATCATGAATGCTAACTTCCATAAAGTTGGTATCGGCGTATATCAAACAGGTGGAGTAATCTATTGGTCACAGTTATTTACAAACTAATCTCTTTGCGCATGGTAAAATAAATAAAGCAAGATAAAAGAAATAGATAAAGAAATAAAAAGTCTGTAGAGGGACCACCCAGTATATCGGGTCATACCTTTACAGACTTTTTTGTTTATACAGCTAATTGATATAGACGAAAGCACAGGTGAACCAAGAATTAGCAGTTTTCATATTATGAATTATATAATAAGATATATATAATAAGAGATATAGAATAACATATGAAAAATACTAAGTAAATTTTTATCATTAAATTATTACATAGCAATTAGCAAAATATAATAATAGTAAATTATCTATTTTGGAAAGGAGATTCCTTCATGGCGGACTTGGGAAGTAAATACCCATTTTATCAAAGCTCAAAAGATGATGAATATTACGAGTATTATATTAGGAACAGAGAGTTAACAATTGAGCAGGTGATAACGTTTGTAAATATAGGGTTACACCAACCTTTCTACTCTTATATTCAAAGTGTAAAGGATCATCATAATACTACTGTACTGGTAAATAAATATTTGCAGTTGGATTGTGGCTATATACCGGATGATCTGGAGAGAATTAATTCTCGTTATAATGCGGGAGAGTATGTTTTGCGCCGTGATGCAAGAATTTCCTTTGAAAAAATGTGCAGAGCCGCAGAACTTGAAGGTATCTATATGGAGGCAATATCAACCTTTCGCAGTTTCTCTTATCAGAATACAGTATATTTCAAAAATATGACTCCGGAAGTATTGCTGGAGGACTATCAAAAAATTAGAGACAGGGTATCCGCAAGACCCGGACATAGCGAGCATCAAACAGGGTTAGCAGTTGATATTAATGATCTCGAGGAGGAATTTGAAGATACAGCAGCAGGAAAATGGCTTGCAGCAAATTCACATTTATACGGCTTTTTGCTAAGGTATCCCAAGGGGAAAGAGCATATTACAGGTTATAACTATGAACCCTGGCATTTTCGCTACTTAGGAAGAAGACTGGCAGAAAAAGTTTACCATAGCCAGCTAACCTATGATGAGTATTATGTAAGATATATGGAGCCTCCATGTTCATTAAAATAACTTAAAATATTTCCTGATTGGTAAATACTCGATAATAGCCTTGTGGAAAGCCACAGACAGGACAGATTTCAGGAGCGCATTTACCACTCATAATATTACCGCATTCCATGCAAATCCACAAAGTATCCTCAGGCTTGCAGAAAACCTGATTTGTTACAACGTCATTATATTGGGTTCTAAAAACAAGGTCGTGATTAAACTCAATGTTAGCAATTCCATTAAACATTGCCGCTATGTCCGTAAACCCCTCTTCAGAGGCAGTCCGGGCATAGTTTCTATATACTTCTATAAGGTCACTTGCAGAATTCGCAGAAGCAAATAAATTCTCTTCTGTATTTGGTAATATTCCTGTATTCAAAAATCTCTGCCAAATTCTGGCATGTTCTTTTTCGTTTCTTGCAACTGTAGCAAAGATATTTCCTATTTCAATAAATTCTTCACGTCTTGCCTGGTCCTCGTTAAGTAAATAAAAAGTGGTTAAAATAGACTCCCGCTGGAATGAATCTTGTAGATTTTTATAAGTTTGGGATTGTTGAAAATCCATAATTGGCACCTCATACATTGTATTGTCTGCTATATAATATGAGCTTCTGCCTATATTTATGATTTATGTGATTTCTCCTTAGCTCTTCGTTGACTTTATTGTTATAACACAATATACTTGCAAGTATTATGTAAATTTGACTTGCTAATCGCATTAACATCTGTGATGCTGTTAGATCTAAAAAGATATTTGCGACAATATAAGTGACAAGTATGGGGGATTTGAAATGGAATTAAATTTTGAAGTGTTTTTAATTGTTTGCCCATTAGTATTTCTTGCAGGATTAGTTGATGCTATTGCAGGGGGCGGTGGTTTGATATCTTTGCCTGCATACTTAATAGCAGGGGTTCCACCCCATTTTGCAATCGGAACAAATAAATTGTCTTCAGCGGTTGGGACTACAGTTTCTGCTGCAAGATATATTAAAAATAAATTTGTGGATTGGCCAATTGCTATCCCATGTGTTGTATTGGCACTGATCGGATCTTCGCTGGGAGCTAATTTGGTTTTATTAATTGACGAGAATATCATAAGGTATATGCTGGTAGGTTTACTTCCGCTCATCGCTATTTATCTCCTGTGGGGTAAAAAAGCAAAAGCAGAGGAGGAGATAAAAAATTTACCACGAAAAAATGTTGCTATAATTGCATGTATAGCTTCATTTGTAATTGGTGCCTATGATGGCTTTTATGGACCAGGAACAGGGTCTTTTCTTATTTTAATTTATACTGCATTTGCAAAAATGGATATAAGAATAGCGTCTGGCAACACAAAGCTGGTAAATCTTGCATCTAACATTTCAGCATTGGTTACTTTTATTCTCCATGGAAAGATTATTTTCTTATTGGGAGTTACGGCAGCAGTATTTAGCATTGCCGGTCATTACATAGGAGCTGGTCTTGTAATTAAAAATGGCTATAAAATAGTACGACCAGTAATACTGGTCGTACTCGGACTGTTATTATTAAAAGTTATTTCAGGAAATTAAAAGCTGATTAAGAATAATTATACCCGAAATCCCCGACCAACGATTTCGCTGGTATTGGTGATTAAAATAAAAGTATTTGGATCTTGTTGTTTTATATATTTTCTTAAATTTACAGCCTGGGAACGATTCATAACCGTTAATATTATCTTTTTATCTTTTTCAGAGAAAGCGCCTTTTGCATCGATGACTGTGGCACTTCGGTGAATATTTTTCAGGATATAATCACAGATAGGTTTTGGATCTTCACAAATAATAGTAAAGTATTTATTTAAGTTAAGATTTTCAATAACGGTATCAACCAAGGTGGATTTTAAGAATAAACCAAGGATGGAAAATAATCCGGTTGTAATACCGAATACCGGAAAGGTCAGTAATGTCAAAAAAGAATCGCTGATTAATAAAGACTTACCTATATCTAAATTCGTATATTTTTTAAGAATCATAGCTACAACATCAGTTCCGCCACTGGAAGCTCCGATATTAAAAAGGATGGCTGCACCAATGGAAGGAAGTAATACAGCAAATGCTAATTCCAGCACGGGTTGATTTGTAAGAGGTTGCTTCAAAGGGACAACTATCTCCAAAAGACGTAAGGAAAGTGATAATAATACACTTCCGTACACGGTCCGATTACCAAAGTTCTTTCCAAGTACAATATAACCAATAATTAAAAGAATGGTATTTACTATAAGAACAATGGTACCTGAACTGATGACATCACCAGTAAGTCTACTAATGATAATAGCGGCACCGGTTACCCCGCCAATTGAGAAGTTGTTCGGGAATTTAAAAAAGTATACACCGATAACAAGGAGAAGAATGCCAATTGTAATTAGAAAGTATTCTTTTAACCATTGCTTCCACGAGTTCTTATGCTCCATTTATGTTCTCCTCTCGCAGCTTATAAGCATCTTCAATGAATTTGTGGTACATTACTGTTAATTCCTTTCGTATTTTATCTAGAATTATATTACTTTGTTATAATATAGAAAATTATGATAGGTAAGAAAGAAAAAGTCAAGATGAGATTATTGATTGCAGATGGGTTTTACTTAATTAACAATCTATCAATTAGTATAAAAACGATGAATGATTTTATGCCAAATTTAATAGTAGGTACATGGTATTTATTACCAATAAAATAAGGGGAACCCTTTCTTGGCATTAGACGTCTAATGTTTGTAACGATGATAATGAAGAATCTTACATTAAATTAAAGTAAATGCGGCATGGCGCGCCAGCTATGACAGACTCAAGATAAGGGAAACGAGAAGACGAGAATATTATTAATTATAGTCAAACATAAATATTAGGAGGAATTTATATGATAAAAAAACACTTAATGAAAGCAGTATTATTGGGATTATTTATCTCTACTTTATATACTGGATCAGCATATGCGATGGCGGTGAGTTCACCAGCTAACGTTGGTACAGAGGAAGTAACACCGGAATTGCAGGCACTCTATGATAAGCAGGCTGAAATTGATGCTATTTTATTCAAAACCCATGCAAGTGACTTAGAGGCAAAAGACATATTTGTAAATTATACAGGTGTTACCGGAGATTATATTGAAATTGGTATCGCCGCATATTCCGAAGATAAAGCAAGCTTTATATATGAACTGGTTGGAAAGGATCAGGTTAAGGTAGTAGAATTTGATGATAGTATCATGTATGCTTCCGGTTTGCCTGTTACTGATGGTGCAGGTGAGGATGGTTCTACTGGTGCGGCTGATCCTTTAGTGGATCCAATACCATATGGAGATGGAATTGCTGATACAGGCGTTGCTCCGGATGAAACAGCAGTAAACGATGGAAATGAAGAAAAAGTTTATAAGAACGGCGAAGCAGATGATGGTATAATGACAGTTACTTCTGACAATTCGGTAACCAATGAAGCTGCGGAAGTTAAAACTACCTCTACAGATTCAAAAGATGCTGATGCTATGTCAACTCCTATGATTATTTTAATTGTTGCTGGTGCTGCAGTAGTAATCGGTGGTGCTGTAACCGTTGCAAACAAAAATAAGAACAAAAAATAATTAATTCTAAAAAATGGGACTGTCTTCGGACAGTCCTTTTTAATTAATATGAAAATAAGTCCTATTATTAAAAAATGCTCTGCAAGGATATTGCGTTGCAATCCGCGAGGGTGCGAAAGTGTCATTGAAACTGACACTTTGTTCTTGGTTTAAAAACTACAATAATGGGAAAATTATAAGTAAATAGTTAAATAAGAAAAATATGGATTAAAATAAGGAAATAGTAGACAGTAGGTTGTGTTAGGAGTAATATGAAGGAACAAAGATGGGAGTATCACCAGACTATAATAATGGCAAGTGCCTTACTGTAAATAGAGTTAGAAGGAGGATATTGAATGATTATTAAAGAATATGACAGAGCTCATAAATTTCTTGAAGATTATGAGGCAGTGCTGCTGGAAAGAGAGGCCGCGGGACAAATGATTCTATATAACGCTTTTCAGTATCGAAATGATAACATAGTCGAAGAAGGAAGTTTCGGCGCGGTACTGGAAGAAGACAAAGTAATGCTGATTTACTGTTTCTTAAATGGGCAGAACCTAATTATCTATTCAATTAATCAGGAACTATCAAATGAAGCATCTATATTTTTGGCAGAGCATATGGCAAAAAGTAATCGAGTGGTTCAAATATTAGAGGCAAGAAGTGATTTGTGCCTAAGCTTTATTGATGAATATAAAAATTATTTAGAATTTTCCTACCAGGCAATGCTTGGATTAGATATTATGGAAGTCAGAGTGGTAAATGATATTAAACCGATTGAGGGCAGGCAGAGACTTGCCAAGCCGGAAGATGCAAAATTATTAGCAGATTGGATGATTGAATATAAAATAGAAGCCTTAGCTTGTGAACTTGATTATGAAGCTGCCTTAAAGAAGGTCACAAAATACATCGATGAGAACAGGGTATATCTTTATGAGAATGATTATTTACAAGTAGTATCCATGGCAATCGCAGCTAGAAAGTTATTACATGGAATGGCAATCACATATGTATATACGCCGGAGGAACAAAGAGGTAAAGGATATGCAGCTGCTAATCTGTATTATATGAGTAGAGAGTTATTGGAGCAGGGTTATAATTTTTGCACACTTTTTGTAGATAAGAAAAATCCGCTATCCAGCAAGGCATACGAAAAAGTGGGGTTTGTTATTTTAGAGGACTATTATCAATATAATTTAATCCCTGTAGAAGTAGGAGTAACAACCGTATAGAATAACTATAGATAGGCTTTACAAATGCATACACAGCAAATACAATTATCTTGGTGGAGTTAATCAAGACCGTATTTTCTGTGTATTAGATTTATTATGATAGTTTTAGAGGTTAATGTTTTTTGTTTACTTAAATTAAAATGACAGAGTGAGATAAATATATTAGTTATATATTAAGGAGGATATTCATTTGAATAAAATACGATGGGGGATTATTGGTGCAGGAGGTATATCCTCTAAATTTGCAGAAGCTTTAAATTATATGGCAGATACGGAATTAGCAGCCATTGCATCAAGAGATTTAGGTAGAGCAGAGGAATTTGCAAAACGTTTTTCCATTACAAAAGCTTATGGAAGCTATGAAGAGTTAGCGAAAGATCCAGGAATAGATGTAATATATATCGGGACACCACATCCGGAACATAAACAGAATGCTGCACTATGTATTAAAAATGGTAAGTCGGTACTCTGTGAAAAATCATTTACTCTAAATCAAGCGGATACCCAGTATTTAATTGATTTAGCGAAGGAACATAAGGTGTTTTTAATGGAAGCTATGTGGACAAAGTTCCAACCGGTAGCAAAACAAGTGAAGCAATGGATTATGGAAAAGAAGATTGGAAATGTACTATATATTAATGTGGCATTTGGATATCAAGCTGAATTTGATATAAATAGCCGCCTATTTAATCCGGAACTTGGGGGCGGAGCGCTCTTAGATGTTGGTGTTTATCCGGTTACTTACGCAATCTATTTGATGGGCAGATTACCTGATGAAGTAGTAAGTACAGCTCATTTAGGTAAAAGTGCAGTTGATGAATTTAATGTGATAGTAATGAAATATAAGGACGAGGGAGTAATTGCAAATCTTAGTTCGGCAATTACAGTAAACTGTGGTACGGATGCAGTGATTGTTGGAGATAAAGGTAAAATTGTAGTACCATATTTTTGGGCGGCGCAGAGTGCAAAGCTTTTCGATCATAATAATAACCTGATTGAAGCGTGTGAAATTCCTTTTGAATGTAACGGATATGAATACGAGGCAGCAGAGGTGAACAATTGTCTTAAACAAGGGAAGCTGGAAAGTGATGTTGTACCTTTAAAAGATACTTTGGATATTATGAAGTTGATGGATGGCCTTCGCAACACGTGGCAGGTTGTGTATCCTTCTGAAAAAAATAGTAATTAGTTTTGTATATACACGGATAAATTCACAATTTCATCAAAAATCACTGTTATAATCTTGCTTAAGAAGTACTTAAATATACTGGAGGTGCCGAATGGATAAGCTGAAAATACTGGTAGTAGATGATGAAAGTAGGATGAGAAAGCTTGTAAAAGACTTTTTGGTGCGAAAAAACTTTGACGTGATAGAAGCAGAAAATGGGGAACAGGCGATTGATCTGTTTTTTGCTAAAAAAGATATAGCGCTTATCATATTAGATGTTATGATGCCTAAGATGGACGGGTGGCAGGTTTGCAGAGAAATTCGACAATATTCCAAAGTGCCGATTATAATGCTGACTGCGAAAAGTGATGAGAAAGATGAACTGCTTGGTTTTGAGCTCGGAGTAGATGAGTATATTTCAAAGCCCTTTAGTCCTAAAATTCTCGTAGCAAGGGTAGAAGCTGTGCTTCGAAGAACCACAGTTAACGAGGAAGGCACAATGGATATCGGCGGTATAATATTAGATAAATCTGCTCATCAGGTTAAGATAAACGGTGAAGAGGTAGAGTTAAGTTATAAGGAATTTGAATTACTAACTTATTTTATCACAAATCAAGGTGTAGCACTTACTAGAGAAAAAATCCTTAATAATGTTTGGAATTATGATTATTTTGGTGACGCTCGAACAATCGATACTCATGTGAAAAAGCTGAGGAGTAAAATGGGCGACAAGGGTGATTATATTAAAACAATATGGGGGTTAGGATATAAATTTGAGGTGGATGAATGAAGCATTCCATTCGATTTAAAATAACCTTTACATTAACCTTAATGGTTGTGTTGATTATTTTTATCACCTGGAGTATCAATAAAAGTTTTTTAATGGACTATTATGTGAAGAATAAGATTGACACCCTGGCTGATGTTTATGGGCAAATTGTTAAAATTTACGAAAAAAGTACCTCTAGAGGTTACCTTACCCAACGTGATACAGAGCGAATGGAACAACTGGAAGCAAAGTATAACATAGAGGTTAATGTAATTAACAACAATCTCGCCATGATTTATCCAGATAGTGAAAACCTGGGTATGAGAGAGAGAATGTATTTATATAACCGTTTTCAAGGATACGTTTTTAAGGGATTAAATCCTAACATGCAAGATATAAAAGTTCTTGAGGACACATTTGATTATGGTGTCTTTACTGTCTATGATAGCCAGCTGGATTCTAGTTTCATTGATTTAATTGGATATTTTAGAAATCCTACCACTAATGATATTATTCCAGATGATGATAGTAATGTTGATTCTTCTGATAGCTCGGATGATCAGCAAACTGACAATGCGAATCAAAATTCAGATGAGTATTCTGCGGATTCAAAAGAGAATAATTCGCCACCTAACCTAAATCCGTATAACAACCGAGCAGATCAGCGAAAAGTAAATTCTATGGTGTTTATTCGTTATAATCTAAAAAGTATTGAAGAAAGTTCGGATATTGCTAACACTTTCCTGTTTTATGTTGGTTTAATTGTAATGATGATAGGAACTCTGGCAATGTTTTTTATAACAAAACAGTTTACTCATCCAATACTTAAACTATCTGGAATTGCAAAGAAAATGACGGATTTGGACTTTAATGCAAAATACGATGAAAATGCGAAAGATGAAATTGGTGAATTAGGTAGAAGTATTAATTCCCTATCCGACAAACTTCAAACTACGATTTCAGAATTAAAGCAGGCAAATAATGAACTTCAAACAGATATTCAACAAAAGATTGAAATAGATGAAATGCGTAAAGAGTTTCTCTCCAATGTGTCGCATGAATTAAAGACTCCAATCTCATTGATTCAAGGTTATGCAGAGGGATTAAAGGAAGTAATTCATGATGATGAGGAGAGTCGTGATTATTACTGTGAAGTAATTATGGATGAGGCAAGTAAAATGAATCAGATGGTTAAAAGGCTGCTAAGTTTAAATGAGTTAGAATTTGGTAGTAATCAAGTTAACTTTGATTATTTTGATATTACGGCTTTAATCCGATCTGTATTAAATTCGACTGACATATTATTTAAGCAAAAGGAAGTACAACTTTTCTTTAACCAAGTTGACCCAGTCTATGTTTGGGCTGATGAATATTTAATAGAACAGGTTGTTATGAATTATGTAAGCAATGCACTTAATCACGTTAAGGGTGAGAAAATTATTGAAATTAAATTGATGCCAGGGAATGAAAATGTCAGAGTATCTGTGATTAATTCTGGTGAACCTATTCCGGAAGAAGAACTACAGAAGTTATGGATTAAGTTCTATAAAGTAGATAAAGCCAGAACAAGAGAGTATGGTGGAAATGGTATTGGATTATCTATTGTTAAAGCGATTATGAATTCACATAACAGAGAGTGCGGTGTAATTAATTATCCATTTGGTGTTGAGTTTTGGTTTGAACTAGATACAAAATCAGAATAGAGTAGGAAAGGCTGTTGCACAATAAGGCATAATTAATGCCATTGTTCAACAGCTTTGTTGTTATATTGCCAAATCACGTAATTATTGTTGCTGAATATAACAAAAAGTGATATATTATTGGTACTATTACTTTAATATATATTACATAGGATTAGAATGGGGGTATCTAAAACGATATGAAGAGCTTAAAATATCTCAAAATTTTGTTCGTGATGCTTTTATCAATTTCATTAACAGGTTGCATTCAGGAATATAGTGTAAAAGAGGGGCGGGAAGATTCCGTTGCTGAATATATGGCAAATATTCTTCTTAGAAGTGACTATAATTACAAACAGGAATTAATACTTCCTGAAGATGATACCGAGTGGATTGTTACAGATGGGGCAGTGATAAATAATGAAGAGCAGGATTCCCATTCAGCAGATGAGGAAGAACCTGCAAATTCATCGCAAGAAGATAGTTCTCTAACGCAGGTGGTAGGAGTAAATGGGTTTTCAGTACAATATAAGAGTTATAAACTGGTAGATTCATATCCTGAAAATGCTGAGAACGCTGACTTTTCTTTGTCACCGAGACAAGGTTACCAATTGCTTGTAGCGACTTTTAGTATAAAAAATACCTTAAAAGAGACTGAAAATATTAACTTGATAAAGTCTGGTATTACTTATAAACTAGATGTGAATACAGGAACTGTATATAAACCATTACTGACCCTTTTAAAAAATGATCTTCAATATATAGATTTAGACATAGGATCGGGTAAAAGCAAATCTGTGTTATTGATATTTGAAGTATCCAAAGATGCTGATATTTCTAATATTAATTTAAAGGCAGTAAAAGCAGATAAGACGGTAAATATAAAATTAAAATAACTATTCAGAACCAAGCTCGAAAACCTGCGGTTTTCTCGCTGTTTGGCTCTCGCCAAACAGTAATACATGTCAAGTGGAACGACCTGTCGTTTCATCTTGTATTAAAAATTATCCTTTGAAAGTAAGCTTTCATGGCTAATTATTTTAATATTCTGTTTGGTTCAGAAGGTTATAAATTAAAATAATATATAGGGGAGTGCGACATGGGGTTCGTTGAGAAAAAGAGAGTGAAGTTCTTTGGGTTACCACTAAGTTTTACAAAGTACAACATAACAGAGGAAAAAGTAACAATAACCTCTGGATTCTTAAGTATCATTGAAGATGATGCTTTAATGTATAAGATTCAGGATGTTAGGTTAACAAGAACTTTAATGGAGAGAATATTTAAGCTCGGAACGATAACCTGTTATACTGGAGATACTACACATCCAATGTTAGTGCTTTTCACAATTAGGCATTCGAGTGAGATTAAAGATTTTATAATGCAGGCATCCGAAGAAGCCAGAAGAAAAAGAAGAGCACTTCATAATTTGAATATTGACTATGATAACATGGAAGAAGATGCAGATGAAATTGATGATAGAAATTAAGAATAGGTAACTATCACTTATACTTTACATATCAGTAGAATACGTATTTGCATTGTTTCTAAGTATAATAGAAATGATATTAGTTTTATCAGAGGAGGATTATTCTTCCTCTTTTTTTATTCTATAGGAGAGACCTTGTTGTACTAAAGTGTTAAGGATACGGTTTCCTATAGAATCGTATCAATTAGAATAAAAAGTATTTGGTGCGGGATGCGCACCGCGGTAATGTATTTTATTGCTTCGCAATCCGCTCGTGCGTGAAAGTGTCAGTTTTGCTGACACTTTTTTTCAGGAAAGACAAGTTGAAATAAAATTGTTGATTCACTTAGATTATAAAAGAACTACGTAAAGAATATTATTTTTATCTTGACATTTCGCGGTTATGAATGTAGAATAAGTCTCACCGCTGATGAATAATCACGAAAAATGTAATTTTTTAAAAAAGTGGTTGACATAATAAATCAGATGTGATAAACTAAGAAAGTTGACGGCACGAACGCGAAATACTTACATAAGTGCAAAGTCAAACATGAACCTTGATAATTGAACAGTGAAACAACCCTGAAAATTCTAAAAAACTTGAGTCTTCACATGAGACTCAAAAATAGATTTTTCATTAAGATATATCAGTGATGATGTATCACGAACCGTATTGATACGAAAGTATTGGTACAACCTAAAAACAGTAAAGATAACAGGATGCTTGAGTAATCAGAGTCTAAGACTTGGGATTACAAATTGGCTAACGTTTATCTGACTGGATCAAAAACTTAAACATGAGAGTTTGATCCTGGCTC
>JASGEU010000049.1:0-12424 GCA_047606065.1 Mobilitalea sp. | reverse complement strand
CGTTTGCTAAGTTGTCCAAAAGGGAAGTAATCTCTTTACAACTGGAGCAATCAGGATCATAGGCGTATATGGGATTTGCTGTTGATATTGATACATCACAGCAGACAATTACTATACAAGATGTAAGCTCTTCCTCTACAGACAGCAATGGTCAGCCGGATATCACAACAGCAACTAATAACGAAAAAATTGATACCCTCATATACGCCTATGATCCTGATTGCTCCAGTTGTAAAGAGATTACTTCCCTTTTGGACAACTTAGCAAACGACAGGAATATTAAACTATATAAAATAAATGTATCCGACAATGCCAACAAAGAGGAACTAACTAACTATGAAATAAATAGTCAGGTTCCGGATGTAATTAAAGGTATCTACCCCCTCGTCTTTATCGGCGATCAATACTTATTTAATTCTGAGATTACCAAAGAAAATATCAGTAGTTTGCTGCAGGGAGAAACTATAAATCATCAGATTAATTATCAGAATAAACTTGATTTACAAACCGAGAACAATTTAATTTCCAATCTGGATGGTCAAGAACCAACCTTCATTTACTTCTACTCAACTACCTGTGCTTCCTGTAAAACAGCTGTGGATTATATTAATCAGCTAAAAGCTAAATATCCAAATATGAATGCAATAGGTTACAATCTGTATGTTCCCGAAAATATCACACTTTTACAAGCATATGGAAAAGAGTATGGCCTGAAATCCGATCAATTAGGCGAAATTCCAGTTACTTTTATATCCGATCAGGCGCTTATTGGAGATAAAGCAATCCAAGATGGGCTGGAACTGTTCGTTAATAATTACGCTAATGCAAAGCCAACCACTGTACTTGATTCAAATAAATTGATAAGAGAAGATAATATAATTCACGGATTTGCTGTATTCGGAGCAGGACTATTAAATGGATTTAATCCCTGTTCACTTTCCATGTTTTTATTTTTGTTATCACTAATGATGCTGGATGGAAAAAAGATTTTGAAAATTGGTCTATCCTTCAGCCTTGGCAAATTTGTTATGTTCTTCCTGTTGGGAACAATATTTTATAAATTACTTTCCAAGGTAAATCTTGATCTATTGAACTTTATAACAAAATATCTTATGCTGATTTTCATAGTGGCTTTTGCCACATTAAACTTATTCGATTATGTAATGGCTAAAAAAGAAAAATATAATCGAATGGTTTTGCAATTACCTCCTGGTTTAAAACAGTTCAATCATCAAGTTATGAGGCGTATTGCAAAATATTCAGCAAGTAAATATTTGATTATAATAATGGTTCTTCTTGGGATGCTCTTAGCTTTTGGTGAATTTATGTGTACCGGCCAGATTTATCTCACCTCAATTATTGTATTAATTCAAGGTAATCAAATGGAATGGGTTGCTATCCTATACCTGATAATTTATAGTTTTGCTTTCATTCTGCCATTACTTATTATCACTTTATTCATTTATTTTGGCAAAAAAGTATTTACTTTATCAGAAGGTCTACTAGAAAAATTACCACTAATCAAAATAATTAGTTCGGTATTATTTATTATATTTGGCTTATATATTGTAATACGATAAATCTATTCATCTATATGCTTGTGTGTATTAACCCCTTTTCACTGTTCATTATATGGAGGCCTTATGAAAAGAAAAAGCAATATAATAGAAATCATTCAAAATGACGGAACGATATTATATAAAGGTGTCCTATCAGAGCTTCCGTTACGAGAAGAATATATTGTCGCTATGAGTATAGAATTATTTAGTGAAAAAGAGCCCTGCATTATTTATCGGACCCATATTATGAAAAAATTCTTTCTAAACTTCTATGAGACTCTTAGTAATATAAAAAATAATGACATCCCCTGTGTTCAATTAGAGAATTTTTTTAGCAGCATAGACTTAGATTTACAAAATGCAAAAATTCATCTTCAGTGAACTATTATTATTTAAAATTAAAACAAGATGAAACGACAAGTCGTTTCATTTGTTATGAACTATAAAGGACTGAAAATCTACTGGATTTTCAGTCCTTTATACAATTCAATATTGATTTTATAGTATATTTAAGATTACCACCAGCCAAATTGGTACCGTTATTGCTGATAATACCGTTGTAAAGGTAATCAATGATGCAGCTAATTCTTTTTGAATGTTAAACTGTGAAGCTAGAATACCACCCGTTGCACAAGTTGGCATTGCTGTTATAATTACAGGGATGGCTAATATCCAATCTCTAAAGCCTAAGGAATAAAGAACTGTGAACATTAAAAGCGGAATTACTAACAAGCGAACACTGGCAAAGTACCAGACTTCTTTATCGGAAAGTACTTTAGCAATTTTAGAGTCTGCAAGGATTGCACCGATTACCATCATGGATATAGGTGTGTTACAAGCACCTACTACAGAGAATACATCCCACACCGGTTTTAAAACAATATCAGCCTGTGTCGGTACGAATCCTTGTATTAACCACCAGGTATAACCTAGTACACATGCAATAATAACCGGATTTGTTAAAGTGTTTTTAATTCCCTGTTTGTTCATCGGTTGCTTTGTAAACATTGCATAGCCCATGGACCACAAATAGATGTTATAAGGAAGATTAAATACTGAGGCAAAAAACAAACCATCACTGCCGAATAATGCCTGGGAGAAAGGATAACCCATGAACACTGCATTGGAATATGTAGTATCAAAAGAGAATAGCCGTTTCTTTTCTCCGTCCTTTGGAACCTTTAAATATAATATCTTTGTAAGTACTAACTGGGTCAATGGATAGAAGGCAACAGCAATACCTATTAAAACAAGAGAGGTCTTAGCTTTTGCAAAATCAAAAGGTGTAATAAATGCATTAAAAACAGAGAATGGAATAATAACCTTAAGTAATAAACTTGTTAAACCTGCCTGATATTCTTTTGTTATGACATTTTTCTTCTTTAAGAAGAAACCAACTGCAATTAATAAAATAATCGTTACAATTTTTTGATAACCCGCAACTACATCGATTTGCATATTGCTTAACCCTCCATTTTCTCATATAGTGAAGAATACATTTTAGAATAATCCAGCCACTTCTTATACACTTCTACGTGTTGTTGTGTTGGTACATAGATCTTAATTAAATTCTGGTTACGAATTGGTCTCTCTCCCATCGCCTCTGCTGCAATATAAGCAGCACCATAGGACCCAAGGAAATCAAAATCCTGTAAAATTCCCAGCTTCACAGGTAACGTGCCGGACAAATACCCCATAAGTATTTCTGAATTGGCTCCGCCGCCTGCTATACAAATCATATCAGTTTTATCAATATGTTTGTTAACCTCGTTATACATGGTAGCAATCGTAAAGGAAATGCCTCTGAATATGGCACACATATAGTCATTCTTGGTTGTATGCATACCTGCTCCGACCATTGTCTCACGCAATTTGCTTGACCAATAAGGTGTTCTTTCGCCGTGATTCCATGGGAAATAGAATACATTGTTATCAGCTATGGAAGGAGTTAGTTCCCAATCCTTCATAAATCCAATGTTACGATAATGATCTAATACCGAAGATCCATTGGAACTTATTCCACCGGATACCCAGGTATTCTCGTCAACCACAAATGTCCATACGCTCTTAAAATCTATCTCCTTTACATCTTCAACAAATCCGCGGACAGCCATAGAAGTACCTATATTTACAGCAATATTGGATACATCCTTTGATGCATAGGAAGCAGAAGGTCCATCTCCCAGACCACAGCTAATGATTATTTTATTATTTAATTTAATTTTAGGATTATTTATTGGTCCAACAGGCTCATTATAACGTACTATCTTTGGCATTTCGTTTAGGTTAAAACCTGCCTTCTCCAGCAGTTCCTTATTCCACTTGCGTTCCAATACATTCATGAAGCCATAGGAAGATAAATTGCAATAATCTCCGGCAAGAACACCGGTTAATTCATAAACAATAGATTCTTGTAAACCATAAGGCTTAATATCCAGATTTGATTTCTCATCAAGACGTGATGAGATAATCTTATATGCAGGAAATAACGCATCTACCGGACAACCTGAAATATTTGTGTACTGCGCTACAACTTCTGCTGCCTTTTTATCAGTTTTCCAAGGTACATTCCATTGGTATACTAACTTTTGACCATCTTCTTCAACAACAAAAGAATACATCTGCGTAGATAAAGCTATAGAACACACCTCATATATATCCCCAATGTTATTAATTGTATCAATAATGGTTTCTGTATATTTGGATAATCTTGATATACCAGGAGCAACTTCATTTTCCAAATACTTTACATTTATATTTTTAACGACACCTTGTTTTTCAACACTGTAAACGCTCACTTTTAGAGCAGATGTCCCCACATCCAGACCCAAGGCTACTCTCTCCATTTTAATACCTCCTCGAAGTATAGTATTGCTTAATTTCATATATACTAGCAATTTGTCTTTATAAAATATTGAACCACATTTTCTGATGCTGCCATTCCCATTCTCATATTTGCTTCCTCTGTGTGAGGAGCAATATGAGGAGTGCATACAACATTGTCCAGTCCAATAAGCGGATTATTTACTGGTGGCTCCACCGTAAATACATCTAACCCGACTCCACCTAAGTGATTTGTAATAAGTGCCTGGTAAAGAGCTGCCTCATCTACCAAAGCTCCTCTTGATGTATTTATCAGAAACGCACCTTTTTTTAATTTATCTATCTTCTCTCTATTCATAAACTCTCTTGTACCATTTGTAAGAGGCATGTGCAGGGATACAATGTTACTTTCCTTTAACAAAGTATCCATATCCACCATGAAGCAATTCTCTACATCAGGAACCTCTTTCAAATAAGGGTCATAGGCAAGTATCCGGCATCTAAAACCAGATAAACGCTTTGCTACCGCCATTCCTATTTTCCCTAAACCAATTAAACCCACCGTATTTTGAAATAAATCATGTGAAAGTTTAGGTGCTTTCCAATCCGGAGATGATTCTTTTAATATCGTATTGCTTAAATTACGCAGTAGATAAAGCATAAACAATAGCGTGAGATCAGCAACTGATTCATTATTTGCATCGGGTGTTTTGGTAACTGTAATCCCCTTTGATTTTGCATAATCCAAATCAATACTATCCAGTCCTACACCATGCTTTGATATAATCTCCAGATTAGGACAAGCATCCATTACTTGCCGATTTATTATGTCTGAACCAACGATTATTGCACGAGCAGATCCTATCTGTTCAATAATGTACTCAATATCTTCAGGAGCATTATTACGTACCAGCCTATAATCCACCCCGTGCTCTTTTAAATAGTTTAATGGAAGATCGGAAGCCTTAGCAAATGAGCGAGATAGTATAACCAGACTACGTTCTTTACTCAATGCAATTCCCTCTTTCAGTGTTTATTTAATTATAATGCTTTAATTGCACTAAAGGCATCCTCAAATTCTGTCTTTAACTGTGCATATTTAGCCTCTCCGTCCTTTGGCAATGACATAGGTCGTCTTGGATAACCACAGTCAAAACCTCTAGCTTTTAAAATCATATGGGAAGCAATTGTGCTATCGGTAAACTTACATTTATTTGAGTAGTCCATCATAATGCGATAAGCCTTTTCAGCCTTTTCTACTTCACCATTCACTGTAAAGGTATACATTGCTGATATAATTTCTGGTGCATAGTTACACATTCCGGCGATCATTGTATCAATACCCATACTATAGAATGGCAGCCATCCGGTTGATGTACCTATAATGGTTTGGAAATCTTTATTATTGTTTTTTGCATCAAAAAAGACATTTGTAATAAAAGCAACATTCATTGAGCTATCCTTAACTCCCTTTAATCCAATTGCCTGCAATTTATTTATCATTTTGAGAGTCATAGTTGTTTTTGTTGTAAATGGATTATTATACGCGTATACCGGTGTTTTTACCGCACCAATAATTGCTTTATAGAAGTCGATAACCTGATCCTCTGTGTAGGTATAATAGAAAGGCGGCACCGCACTGATTCCTTCAAAACCAAGCTTTTCTGCTTCTCTTGCTAATGCAACTGTAGATTCTGTATCTGCACAGCCTACATGTGCAATTAAAAACTTATCATCATACTGTGCTACGACTTCCTTTGCCAACTTATAAATGGAAACACGTTCTTCATGGCTCATAAGGGGTCCAGCTCCATAAGATCCGGTTACGAACAAACCATGAACTCCATTTTCAAACATCCAGTTCATATGCCATCTGCACTTGTCATAATCAATTGAACCATCCTCATAAAAAAATGTTATATTGGGTACCAAAGAACCTTTAATCATCTTAATCCTCCTAATTAACTAACACACCTTTCCATTCCTATACTTCTTTTACTTGATTCTCTAAGAAATCACGTGCTTTCCCAGATATCAACTCAATCGTATATAGTTGGATTGGCATAATTGATATTCTCTTTGTACTATCAAGCATCTGCAGTTGCTTTTTGTAGATCTAATACAAGATTATCATATATTTTGGAGCTAGTCTACATAGTTTTTACTTTTCGTGAATATTATATACAAACCAATGTAGATTTTGTACACTTTTTACAACAATTATGTATATTATATACATTTTTCAACAAAGTAATAAAAAAGACCCCTTAGTTTACAAAAAACTAAAAGGTATGGTATAATATCTCATCAACTATTCCTATATTTTTACACAGCATTGTTCAAATAATAATGTTATCCTGCAATCACCTTCAAGGTGTTATTTAATCTTCTTACTTATGTATTTATATTGATAAACTACAATAATAGATGGAGGCCAAAGCGATGGACTTAATTAACCCAGATGTTAGTACCATTGTTCAAATCCGAGCAAAATATGATTCTTTTAGTGTGAGTGAAAAAAAGGTAGCTGATTACATCCTTGCTCATTCAAGTGACATTATTTACGAGTCCATTACAAACCTAGCTAAATACTGTGGCGTTTCAGAAACCTCTGTAATCCGCCTGTGCAAACAAATTGGCTATGCAGGTTTTCAAGAAATGAAGATTAACTTGGCGAAATCCAGCCAGTCAAATCCAGAAGCACAGATTCATGAATCTATTCAGGATAGTGATACCATCGAGGATATGATAAAGAAAGTTATGGTCAGCAACATCCTCGCAATTGAGGAAACAATGGCTGCTATCAATTCTGAGCAGGTGCAAAAAGCTATTCAGGCTATCGCCCAAACAAAACGCCTTGAGTTTTATGGTTTGGGTGGATCTGGTCCAGTAGCACTTGATGCACAGCACAAATTTTTTAAGTACGGTATTTCCTGCATTGCATACTCTGATCCCCATATGCAGGCAATGAGTGCCGCAACTACTACAAAAGGAGATGTAGTTGTAGCAATAAGTAATAGTGGACGATCCAAAGACTTAGTCGACAGTCTTGTGATTGCCAAGGAAGCTGGAGCAACTACAATTTGTATTACGGGCGGTTATAATTCTCCGATTACAAAAGTATCTGATTATATTTTAATGGCAGTATCCCGTGAGCAAAGTTATAAACCGGAGCCAATGTCAAGCCGCATTGCTCAATTATCTGTCGTCGATGTACTTTCCATTGGTGTTGCTTTAGCTCATAAAGACGTGGTTTTAAATAATTTGCAGAAGACAAGAAAATCAATAGTAAGCAAACGTTATGAGCGGTAAATATTTTGATGTATCTTTATGAATAATTGCAAAAACGTCAGCTTCAAATCCTGTTATAGGTTTGAAACTGACGTTATCTATATCTTTTCGTCTACAATTTATTAATATAAAGAATTCACTATGAGCCTAATTGCGTTTTTTAAATAGCATTATTAATAATAGAACCAATATGATAGGAATACCAAATGCAAATAAGAATCCTATGATTACCCTGCCAACTATGACTACAACTAAAATCGCAGCAATAAGAATTAGTATCAGGCTTAATCTACTACTCCAGGACATCTTGTAAAATCCACTTTGCTTGTTGTCCGTCCTATCATTGTTATCTTGGTAGTCTTCTCCGTCATTATAATAACTTCTTTGCGATTCATTCTCTCTAAACTGACCTTTTTGTTTTGCAGACTTATCCGTTAAAATAATTGTTTTGGCAATCAATCTAGGATCACCCAATTCTTCTATTACCTGCTCCTCATTCTCTGTGCCTCTCGACGAGATATATTGATTATAATATTGTAAATTCTGATCTATAGTCGAAGAGCTAACTTCACCCGCTAGTGTCTGCCTTAGAATATCCAAAAATTCTTTTTTATTCATTCCAATAGCCTCCTTTGAGACATTTTATCATAATGAGTATGGTTCGTAAATGAAGCTTTTATTATAAATAGATTAAATTTTATATATTAAGGCTAATTTCAGGCTAAAAAAGAAAAATACCCAAGACTTTTGGGTATACAAATATGCAATCCTATCAGTTGATTGTACTTTGTATAGAAAAAGTCTTGGGTAAGTATTATTTACGGTTCTGTGCCATAGATCAGTGTATTCGCCAGATATGCTGTAACCTTAGTCCAACTTTCATAAGTTGTTCCTGTTGATTTATAGGAGTAATCATTAGTCAAAGTATAATTCGACCAATTTGATTTAGCGAATCTTGATTGAACCTCAACAGATTGTCCCGCTCCTAATGTTCCTGCTCCAGAGGTAAATCCTACTTCAAGATAGGTATCTGCAGTTGTTTTTGCCGGACTTATTGTAACAAAGGTTCCTGTCACATATTGAGTTCCTGCCGAAGACCAGTCACAGTAGAAATTCTGACTTTCAGTTCCATCTTTCGTAAAGTAATAACGAAGTTTTAAATCTGACAATGTAATTGCACTTGTTCCATTATTTGTTAACTTATAGCGAACCACAATGGAATTTGTCTGTGCTGCTGTAGACCCAACAAATTTAACATCTAAATTACTAGCACTTGGCGTAGGTGTTACACTTGGAGTAACCGTCGGCGTTACTGTCGGGGTCACTGTTGGTGTAACCGTCGGTGTCACTGTTGGCGTTACAGTTGGTGTTACCGATGGTGTAACAGATGGCGTAACAGATGGCGTTACTGTCGGGGTTACCGTTGGCAATACCCCTGAAATATCGCCATAAAGTATTCCTCGGCCGTTGGTACCAAAATAAACTCTGCCATAAATTCTTGGATCACCAGTGATACAGGTAATCGTTCCATATTGGTGTTTGTCATCATTAATACGTATCCAGGATTGTCCAGCATCATCGGATCTAAAAATTCCATATACACCGCCAATGGTTCCAGAGGTATAGATAGCAACATAATTGCTTCCTGTTGCAGCTTTACCAAAACCAATTGTTGCAGCAGCATTAACATTTGTTACCTTAGTAAAACTTGTGCCAGAATTGGTACTATGGAACATACCGCTTAAGGTTGTAGAGTTCTTTTCTGTTCCTACTAACCAAATATCTCCTTCAACACCGGATACAACTTTAAAGTTAGCAGAGGTAGGTAATCCTGTAGATACTGTTGCAGTAAAAGTTGCTCCTTTATTTGTACTTACATAGAATATTCCATTATAAAAACCATAGAATTTACTGGAATTCACACGGTCAGATGCCACTTTTGCACCAGCCGGTATTCCTGAGCTCAAAGTCCAGGAAGAGCCTGAATTTGTTGAGTAATAAACAGATTGTCCACTTGGTGCCCATACAAGACCATTACCATCTGCAGACATCGCTACGGTTCCACCACCAGTTGTGTCCTCGCTGCTGGAGCTCCATGCATTATTTAAACTGTACCAATTGCTGCCGGTATCGTAGGAAAGACCTATACGTGGATTAGTTCCCTTATCCGTATTTCCCACTCTAACGAATTTATTTGGAACTTGTTCTGCAAAGTCAATAGAGGTGTTTGCAAGAAATGGTGTTAACATCATCATACTAGGTACCGCGTCAAGATTGTTGTGTACAAAGCCACCAAGATCGTACATACCTGATATAAGATGAGGAGTTCCGCTAGTAGGGCTAACAAGAGCTTGAACTGCAGTCTGTTCAATTCCTTTTCCGTAAACAGATAGATTTACTGTACCTCCACTATCAAGTGCTGTTAAATTAGTTGTCCCATAAACTGTTGCTCCTGTGCCATACATCATTCTAGCTGAGTTAAATGGATCAATTGATATATTACCAATCATCCAACCAAGCTTTAATGCTGGCTCAGGAGGATTGTCAATTTTACCAAAGGTCAGCCAAGGTGATGCCGTTATATTTTGAGTATAGCGTATTGTTCTGCTCGGATAGCCATTCCAATCCCAAAATCTTGTCCAGGTGGTACCTCCATCTGTGCTGCGGAAGAAATTAGCATCCGGCCACCAGGAATTTAATGTTGATACCATCAGCACATTTGGATTACTTGGATCAACTGCTAAACCACCATATCCAAAATAATTATCTCCACTTGAAGTAAGGATAGGAGATATCTCTGTCCAAACAGCTGTTGTAGTATTGTACTTCCAGACCTCACCTTTATGTCCATCGTAAGGACCTACTCCATCACTATATGATATATATAGTACGCCATTAGAACCTAAAACACCATGATGTGGAAACAGGCCTGTTGTAACAGTAGGCTTTGTAGAATCTGCCACTACCGTTCTTTTCGGTTGCCCTGCAACTGCTGACCAGGTGGTTCCGCCATTCTTTGTTACATACACCATGTCTTCACCTTTTTTATTGGCAACACCAATATAAATGGTTTGGCAAGGGCTTCCCTTACTGCTGGAGGTCGGATCCGGTGTCACCCATACTACACCAGTCAATGTACTATCATAGGAAGTGGCATCATCCATAGTTGGTGCATAATTTCCGACTGCAGTCAGACCTGCTACTTTACTCCAAGTAGCACCATAGTCTGTGCTTTTCCAAAGTCCGTTTCCACCACGTGTTCCAAAGTAGAGTACATTATTGCTATTCGGATCAACTACAAGCCTTTCTCCCATAGAACGGCCTAGCATATTTGCACCATTTTTAAAAGGCAATTGAGTTAATGACCAGGTATTGCCCTTGTCCGTAGAGCGCAATATATATCCGTTTTTATCGGTCCAATCATTCGTATAAGTACCTGCAGCAATATATACACGATTGGTATCAATAGGATCAACAGCTAAACTTTCACATCCTGTATTATTCCAGTCATCTGCTGTAATCCAGTCTGTTAGAGGAATCCAACTGCTAGTACTCTCATTCCAGCGATATGCGCCTCCCATATCTGTACGCGCATAAATTAAATTCTTCTCCCCTGGATTAAATATAATATTATCTACATAACCACCTGCAACCATCTGTACATTTTTCCATGTGTATGACTGACTGGCAACTGTATCAGCCATAATTTTCTTTGGTACTTCCTTCCCCATTATAATCAGAGAAAGAACAAGAAGAATACTTATAAATTTAAATAGTCTCTTTCTTTTCATTGTTTAACCCTCCTCATAATTGAAAATATCTTATTAAAACCCCAATTTAATTAAATACAATCATATACATCACCTAGCTTTCATAAAAGATAGTCGAGCATTCCCTAAACTCTATTCCGTCATATTGCTACAGGCTTGTACACATGATGTCATAATTTTATTGTATTGGAACATTTTTACATTTTCTACCATAATTATTATACATTATTGGTATAATTTTTATATTTAAATCATATTAAACTCTGCTTTAACCTTCCAGTATCATAGTAATAAAAAAACCTGCAAACACAAATTGCGTGCAGCAGGTATGTAATCAGTTAATATGAAAATTGAATTGTGTAAATAAAGCTATGCAAAAGGACACCAGTTAACACCGAATTTGTCAATAAAACCAACCATACACGAATTAAAAAACACGGTTCTAAAGGAACTAAAATTTCCGCTTCCTGTTCTAAAGCTCTCTTAATTATAATTGATTAAAGCATAAAAAGAAAGCGATAAACTTCATGTTAAAGTTTATCGCTTTCTTCGCTGTGCGCAAGAAGATTCGAACTCCCGACCTTCTGGTCCGTAGCCAGACGCTCTATCCAGCTGAGCTATGCGCACACATTCAAACACTACTTTTTAAAACAAAAAGCATTATTCTATAATGTCTTATAGAATAATGCCGGCGACCGGAATCGAACCGGTACGGGAGATTAGTCCCGCAGGATTTTAAGTCCTGTGCGTCTGCCAGTTCCGCCACGCCGGCACAAATGGGACCTATAGGGCTCGAACCTATGACCCTCTGCTTGTAAGGCAGATGCTCTCCCAGCTGAGCTAAGATCCCAGATATAACGACCCAGATCGGACTCGAACCGACGACCTCCGCCGTGACAGGGCGGCGCTCTAACCAACTGAGCCACTGGGCCATGTTTTTAATGGACCTTCAGGGACTTGAACCCCGGACCGACCGGTTAT
>JASGEU010000048.1:0-8264 GCA_047606065.1 Mobilitalea sp. | reverse complement strand
TACAGTTACAATTCCAGTGGGAGGTATGACCTGTGCTGCCTGTTCACAAAGGGTAGAAAAGGCAATTGATAAACTGGAAGGGGTAAAAAAGGTATCGGTTAATCTGGCTACCGAAAAGGCAACTGTTGAGTACGATCCAAATATTTTAAGGTTATCAGCAATCAAGCAATGTATTGAGAATGCCGGCTATAAAGCATTAGAGATAGATAAAAACACAGTGGATGAAGACAAACTTAGGAAAGAGAAGCAGATTAGAACGCTTTGGATTAAATTCACAATAGCTGCAGTTTTCGGACTTCCATTACTGTATTTTGCAATGGTTCCGATGGTATCCTGGTGGCCATTTCCAATTCCTAAAGCTCTTAATCCAATGATATATCCTTTGAGATTTGCAATACTTCAGATATCATTAGTAACCCCAATTATTATAGCTGGATACAAGTTTTACACGATAGGATTTAAAGCATTATTTATGAGAAGTCCAAACATGGACTCCTTAGTTGCCATTGGTACATCAGCGGCAATTATTTATAGTATTTATAACACGTTCCAGATTATTAACGGTAATTTTATGGCAGTAGAAGGTCTGTATTATGAAACTGCCGGAGTTATTATTGCACTTATCTTACTTGGAAAATCCCTGGAAGCTGTGTCAAAGGGCAAGACTTCAGAAGCAATTAAGAAATTAATGGGACTTGCACCAAAGACTGCAATTGTGATAGAGAATGATAAGGAAGTTGAAGTACCGATTGATGAGGTTGAAATTGGTAATGTGATTTTAGTTAAACCAGGTGAAAAGATTCCTGTAGATGGTATTGTTTTGGAGGGTAACACTTCTGTAGATGAAGCAATGCTTACCGGTGAGAGTATGCCGGTTGATAAAAAGGCAGGAGATAAAGTGTTTGCTGCCAGCATTAATAAAAACGGTATGATTAAGTTCAAGGCAACAAAGGTTGGCAGTGATACGGCTCTGGCACAGATTATTAAATTGGTAGAGGATGCACAGGGCTCTAAGGCGCCAATCGCACAGATGGCTGACATTGTTTCTGGTTATTTTGTCCCTATCGTATGCGGGCTTGCTACACTTGCATTTTTAGCTTGGTTTATTTCAGGCGAGCCGTTATCCTTTGCCGTTACTATTTTTATCTCTGTCTTAGTTATTGCCTGTCCTTGTGCTCTCGGTCTTGCAACACCGACAGCAATTATGGTAGGAACAGGAAAAGGTGCAGAAAATGGTATTTTGATTAAAGGCGGAGAAGCTTTAGAAACTACTCATAAAATCAACACGATTGTTTTTGATAAAACAGGTACTATTACAGAAGGAAAACCAGAAGTAACTGACATAATAACAGTACCGGGAGTTCAACGAGAGCGCCTGTTACAACTTGCAGCCTCTGGTGAGAAAGGCTCCGAGCATCCTTTGGGTGAAGCTATTGTTCATGGGGCAGAGAAAGAACAGCTGGAGTTCCTTAAGGTAGAGCAATTTGAAGCAATTCCAGGTCATGGTATCGAGGTAACCATCGAAGATAGTCAAGTTTTAATTGGTAACAAAAAATTAATGGACAACAGAAATATCTCGCTTGCTGATTTAAAGGATAAATCGGATGTACTGGCGGCAGAAGGTAAAACTCCAATGTATGTTGCGATTGAAGGAAAGCTTTCCGGTATAATCGCTGTTGCTGATGTAGTAAAAGAAAGCAGTGCCAAGGCAATTAAAAAACTTCAGTCCATGGGTATCGAAGTAGCAATGATTACTGGTGATAATCGAAAGACTGCTGAAGCAATTGCAAAACAGGTTGGTATTGACCGTGTACTTGCTGAAGTTCTGCCACAGGATAAATCAAATGAGGTTAAGAAGCTGCAATCCGAGGGTAAGAAGGTATGTATGGTTGGAGACGGTATCAACGATGCTCCTGCCCTAGTGCAAGCAGATATTGGCATTGCAATTGGCTCCGGTACAGATGTGGCTATGGAATCAGCTGATATTGTTTTAATGCGTAGTGATTTAATGGATGTTCCAACAGCGATTAAGCTTAGTAAAAGTACCATTCGTAATATTAAACAGAATTTGTTCTGGGCTTTCGGCTATAATGTTGCGGGTATACCAATAGCAGCCGGTATTCTGCATTTGTTTGGCGGTCCATTGCTTAATCCAATCTTTGCAGCAGCGGCTATGGCATTTAGTTCCGTATCCGTGGTATCCAACGCATTGAGACTTAAGAGATTTAAGGCTTATAAATAAAGATAGTACTTAGTTCTTATTTAAAAATTTTGGAATGATATTAGCATCTAAGTATAATTCCGACTTTAATAATCAAAATAAAAGTAAAAGGATGAATAAATAATGTTGAAAAAAGCACTATTAATAACACTTTCTTTCGCAGCTGTTATAGGCTTAACTGCCTGCGGTAATAAACTGGATGTTGTCGGTGAGCAATCCATCAAATCCTTTGATGCAGTGGTTACTTCCTTAGGTGATAAGGTAACGGAGGATACTGAATTTGGAGGTTATTCTTTAACCTCACCGGATGGAGCTGCAAGATTTTTATGGAGTAAAGATTACAGTAAGACCACCAGTAATGATGTACAGTTAGTAATTGATGCACAACCATTTCTTGATGCCGGTCTTGATGCAAGCAAGTTACCAGAAGGTATGTTAGTTGGCGATAAGATTATTGTTGGAACAGAGCTGGGCGAGGATACTTTAACGTACAAAGGAGATGTAACTTCTGTCAAAGCATATGAACAGATTGTAGATAAGTACAGAGATGATATTAAATACCATGCTGCTTTGGATCATTATGGTGTAGCCTTATCCAATGGCAATATGTTTGAATGGGCAAAGGATATGACAACCAATGATAAAGACATAGTATTCGTATTAAACCCTGAAGTATTTATAAGCGCAGGCGTGGATACCTCAAATGTGGAAGGCTGGGTATTTGCTAAGGTAGAAACCATGGATGATAATGGTAAAAAGATAGAAGTGGATAAATTCTTAAAGCCTTTTGATTTAGATGGTAAACCAGCGAAATAAGTTTATGCAGCAATAACTCAAGTATCGTAAATGGTATTTGAGTTATTGTTAATTCATGACAAGTGAAACGGCTTGTCGTTTTACTTGTATGTGTTTTATAATGGAGGCATATGGAGGTGGTTATGATCAACGCAAAAAAAATATTAGTTGTTGAAGATGAGGCAAAGATTTTAGAAGTAGTAAAGTCCTTTTTAGAAAGTAAGGGGTATACGGTTCTTACAGCTATGAATGGCAGAAAAGCTCTTGAAGTATTTGCCAGAGAAAATGTAGCTATGGTTCTGCTTGATCTAATGCTTCCGGAATTGTCAGGCGAAGAGGTTTGTAAGACTATCAGAAAACAATCCCATGTCCCAATCATAATGCTGACAGCCAAGTCAGATGAGGCGGATTTACTGAATGGCTTAGGAATAGGAGCAGATGATTATATTACAAAGCCATTTAGCTTAAAGGCTCTGAATGCCAGAATCGAAGCAGTTATGAGAAGAGCAAATACTGATATGATGCCAATACTTACGAGGAGCTCTTTTAACAGCGGTGATTTGGTTGTAGATTTTGATAGCTACTCAGTTTTAAAAGCAGCACAAGAGGTTAAGTTAACTCCGAATGAATATAAGATACTAGCTACGCTAATTAAATATCCCAGCAAAGTTTTTACCAGGGAGGAACTTATTGCAATCGCTTTTGGCGATGATTTTGAAGGCTATGACAGAACGATAGACAGTCATGTTAAAAACCTTAGGCAGAAGATTGAAAGCGATCCAAAAAATCCGGTTTATGTTAAGACAATACATGGAGTGGGTTATAAGTTTGGAGGTGAGTAGTTGAAACAGAGTTTAAAAACACAATTGTCATCAACTATATTAATCATTGTAATGCTGACAATTTCAATAATTAGTGTACTGGCTAATTTTTTTATTAATCGTCAATTTACAGAATACCTCGCCAAGCAGCAGGCACTGAAGGCACAGATTATTACCTCAACCATAAGCCAGCAGTACAGCTCTTTCACCAATCAATGGAATGAGAATTATGTGCATGCAATCGGTATGTTTGCATTGTACGAAGGGTATATCATTAAGGTATACGATAACGAAAATGTAATCTTGTGGGATGCTCAATCGCATGATATGAGATTATGCAATCAGATTATGGACGATATATCCAATCGAATGAAAATTGAATATCCAAAGCTGGAAGGTGACTTTTCCTCGGTGGATTATCCCTTAGAGAATGACGGAGAGAAGATTGGTCATGTAAGTATCAGTTATTTTGGTCCGTTTTTTTTAAATGAAAATGATTTTAAATTTCTTCATGCTATGAATACCATTTTATTATCAGTAGGGTTGGTTTCTCTTTTAGTTTCGGTTGTGGTAGGACATTTACTTGCCAGAAGAATAAGCAATCCAATTCTAAACATGGTTGATATAACAAAGCAAATATCGGATGGACGATATGAGGCAAGATTGGAAGCTGGCAGTAAGACAAAGGAACTGAACTTATTAGAGGAATCTATTAATCATTTGGCGGCTTCACTTGAAACACTGGAGAAGCTTAGAAAGCAGTTAACCGAGGATGTGGCGCATGAGCTGCGTACGCCTATTACAATACTTCAATCCTATATGGAAGCAATGGCAGACGGCTTGTGGGAGGCTACCCCGGACCGTTTAAATAGCTGTCATGAGGAGGTAACGAGAATAGGGAAATTAGTAGGTGATTTGGAAAGTCTTTCGAAGCTGGAAGGTGAGATGTTAATATTAAACAAAGAGAATACGAATCTTTATGAATTAATAGATAAGACTGTTCAAAGCTTTGAAACAGAAAGCGATAATAAGAAGATGAAAGTAGCAATAGGAGGATCACGCCCTGAATTACTTGCTGACCGGGACCGAATGAAGCAGGTAATCGTCAACCTTTTTACAAATGCTATTAAGTATTCCAACGAAGGCAGTTCAATTACCATAGAATTATTTGAGACAAAGGATACAGCGGGATTTTACATTCAAGATAATGGAATTGGGATAGCAAAGGAAGAATTACCCTTCATCTTTGAACGGTTTTATCGAGCAGATAAATCACGGAACCGTTTGACAGGCGGTACAGGAATAGGACTTACAATTGTAAAGTCCATTGTAGAAGCACATGGAGGTAAAATAACAGTAGAAAGCAACCTGAATGAGGGCAGCAGATTCTGTGTTGTTTTACCGAAGCGGTAGACATTGTTGATAAAATTCCGTATTATTTCACAGGTGTGGATATAATAGCGAAATAACATGTAACTGGTTTGTATTTTATATTGAATTGGCACTGCGTTATGCTATAATTAAAGTGAGTTGTTTAAATATGGTAATATTACAATTTAATGCAGTAATAAGCATGGAGGATATAAATATAGTATGAAGATTTCATATTTACCAGTTAAGTGTGTGATTTGGTTGTTTATCATTTGTATGTCATCATTATTGTTGTTAATGGTAGCAGGATATTATCAGATATTTTTTCTAGTGTACTTACTGTTATTTATAATGGGTATATGCATTATATCAAATGTGATAATCCAGCTGGTGTATTTTCGATGTGCACAATGTGGTCAACGTATACGAACTGAAACATTATTAAGTGCGAAAAGAAATATTAGACATTGCTCCTTTTGCGGAAAAGAAATTATGTTTAAATAGTGATGCAAATGCAGATATTGATGCTGCTCCGTAACTAGGGATATCAAGTATATATACACCCTTTTAAAACTAAAAAGATAAGATTAATAGGAAATTCTTCTCGAAATTATTGAATTTTAATTTGGTTAAGCTATAATAGGGGGTAGTTATACCTGAAATTATAGCTTTTCTTTTCGTTATGAGTTCACCAGCAATTTCCATGGTCAATCTTAAAAATATACTAAGAATATTCGTCCATGTTGTCGATATAAATTATAGCTAAGGGTTTAAGGGAGGTAAAAGTACATATGAAAATGAAAAAAATACTAAAATCGTTGTTATATAGCTTAATGCTAGCTTTTATTATACTGCCATTTACTGGATCAACAGCAACTGTTTTTGCTGCATCCGCTGCAGATTATGGATTTGTACAATCAGGTACATCAAAGCCAGTTGGAAGTGAGTATGAAATAAAGCAATCCTCGACTACCTTTAATATAACAGGTACATTAGAACCAACCGCAATCATTCAATGGTCCACGTCGCAGAAAAAGGTTGTAGATATTGATACAAGTACAAGTAATCCGAACAGTTTTGTAACACTTCTGCGTAAGGGACCAGGATATTCAACTATAACAGCGACAATAAAGCAGAGCTGGGGTACCATCAATATTAGTTTTGCCGTGAAAGTTGGACTTGCCTTTGATGCTCAAAGATCGGGGCTGACTACGATAACAACAACAGAGAATAAAGTATTATTACTTGATTCTAATATGGATAGTACTGCTCCAGTAATACAAAAACGATTATATTTAAAATATGTTACAGAAAGTGATACAGAACCCAGCACAGACGATTTAGATGATGTGGTCGAGTGGAAAAGCTCGAATATTGGTGTAGCAACCGTAGATGAAACTGGTATGGTAACAGTTGTTGGTGCGGGTACTGCAACAATTACGGTAACTTCAAAGACCTGGTCCACAAGTGATAAAGCAATGGTGGAGACCATTCCTGTTGTTGTAAAACCTCATTTCACTCTTACAATACCAGATTCCACAGGTCAAGCGGTAACTTATAATTCTACAGCGGACAAGAACCAATCTTCCGCCATTGTTTCCGGAGTTCCCTCTAGTTTTACCATTAATTCGAGTGCTTCCCTTGGTACAAATTTAAAGTGGGTGGTATATGATAATAAAGGTAATTCCATAAAAGAGGGAGATTCAACTCTGATGTCTTACAATGTAAGTGACATCAGCGGCAATGTTAACTTTAGAAATGTAAAAGCCGGATCATATGAGATTTATGCTTACTCTGATTCAAAATACATAGGGAATACAAATATACCTTATGCTTATATGAAAGTCGTCGTTCCGATTGTATTTAATAATTTAAATCTGGTTATGACAGTTGGAGATACCTATAATCTGATTGCAAATTCAAACATAACGGGAGTAAATATGTTTACAGCACCGGTTTATGTTGAGGGAAGTCAGAATACCGCTCTTCTTGACACCAAGGATTATGTAATAACGGCGAAGCGAAATGGTACGGTAACCATTAAGCTTTCCTATAATACAACACAGAATCAATATGGTGATGAAACCGTTGTTGCTGATATATTAATACATATTAGAGTAATTGATGGAATTGCATTAAGTACTTCCGATGCTACCATTTATACAAAAGGTACCCTGCAATTAAATGCAATTGTAACAGATAGCACCTATCCAATTGTATGGAGCTCAACTGACCCTAAAGTAGCCACCGTAGAAAATGGATTAGTAACAGGTGTAGCCAAAGGAACTGCAACGATAACAGCACAGCAAAATATTAATGGTATAGTAAAATCGGCTACCTGTAAGATTACCGTACAGCAATCGGTAACAAGTATTGTTCTTGATCCGGCAAAGTTAAATCTTGCCATAGGTGAATCTGCAACCATAACAGCGACTGTTACGCCGAAGGATCTTTCCAATATAAATCTTCAATGGAGATCCTCTGACACAAGTGTGGTCGTAGTTACTAATCCATATGCCTTAACAGCGGTTATTAAAGGTGTTGCTGGAGGAACTGCTGTAATTACAGCAATTAATCAGGACAATGTTGTCGTTGGCTACTGTCACGTTACTGTAAGACAACCAGTAACAAGTATAATATTATCTGAAACCTCGGCTATTGTAAGCATGTCTTCTAAATACCTGCAGCTTCGGGCTTCGGTCTATCCAACTACAGCAATGAATAAGGAGGTACTTTGGTCCTCCACCGATACAAAAAAAGCTACAGTAGATGCTAATGGTAGAGTTACGTTTATAAAATCTGGAACGGTTACAATTATAGCAACCTCTGCTGATAATCCTACTGTTACAGCCATTTGTAACCTTACAATCGATGTTCCCGTGGTATCCATTGCTCTGGATGAAACTACAAAGACAATGTATGTAGGTGAAACAGCAAGGTTAACTTATGTACTCCTTCCAGTAAATGCAGCTAATACAGGAGTGACTTGGACCTCTACCAATACATCTGTTGTTACAGTTGATGCATCAGGAAAGGTTACTGCTAAGAGTGTTGGT